>JBFLYY010000326.1:0-7397 GCA_040756495.1 Thermodesulfobacteriota bacterium
GCGGCTTCACCCTGGTCGAACTGGTGCTCACCATCGTCATCCTCGGCACGGTGACCCTCATCCTCATCCCCTTTGTCACCTCCATCACCCACAGCCCGGACCCCATGGTGCGCCAGCGGGCCGTGGCCCTTGGCCAGGCCCTGATGGACGAGATCCTGGCCAAGCGCTGGGACGAGAACACCCCGGTGGGCGCCGGCCCCATCTGCTCCGGCGAGAGTCCGAGCAAGGGGGCGCGGCCGTCGCTGGTGGACAACTGCGCCACGCCCGGGGCCCGCACCGCCTCGGCCATCGGCGCGGATTCCGGCGAAACCGGCCGCACCCTCTACGACGACGTGGACGACTACAACGCCATGGCCGAGGAGGTGGACAATTTCACCGACCAGCACGGCACCGCCTTCACCATGACCGGCTACCGCCGCAGCGCGCAGGTCCGCTACATCGCAAGCACCCTCGTGACCATCGACCAGAACACCCCGGCCGCGGGGGGAACCACCGACACCAAGCTCGTCGTCGTCACCGTGACCTCGCCTCTCGGCGAGATCTTCACCTTTGTCGGCGCGGTGGCCAACATATGAGGAATCGCCCGCGTCATAGCCGCCAGCGCGGCTTCACCCTGGTGGAACTCATCATCGTCATCGTGCTCCTCGGCATCCTGGGCACCATGGGCGCCGACTTCGTCAGCCAGGCCTTCCAGGGTTTTGCCGACACCGACGCCCGCACGCGGATCTACGAGGAAGGCCAGCTGGTCTTGACCCGCATGGAGCGGGAGCTGCGGGTGGCGCTGCCCAACGCCATCCTGGTCGAACCGGGCAATTCCGGCGTCCAGTTCGGGATGATCGACGAAAACGCCATGACCTGCCCGGCCACGGCCGATCCGCAGGAGTGCGTCTTTGGCCGGTACATCGACAACAACCCGGCAGGCAGGCAATTCATCCGCGACCAGACCGATCCGCTGCCCACGGGCAGCATCCTCTCCATCTACAACCGCAACTGGAGCGACTTCAGCTCTTCCGTTGCCAGCCAGCGCCGCCTCTACCGGGTAACCAGCACCGCGGACCCGACCAACCGGATGAACCTCGACCGCGCCATCATCGCCGCCTCGCCCGGCAGCCGCTTCTACGCCGTGAACCGGGCGGTGCGCTACTTCGTCAACGGCACCACCCTCACCCGCGCCGCCGTGGCCATCGACGCGACGAGTTATCTCGCCCCTGTCGCCTTCCCGGCCGGCAACCCGCTGGCCGAGAACGTCACTGCCCTCGCTTTCGACTTCACCCCCGGCTCGCTCACCACCAGCGCCCTCATTGCCATCCGCTTCACCATCAGCCGCAACGGCGAGAGCGTGGATTTTCACAAGGAGGTGCAGATCCGCAATGCGCCCTGATTGCCCCCGCCTCAAGAACCAGAAGGGTTTCGGCCTGATGACCGCGATCTTCGTCATCGTCGTCCTGGCGCTGTTCGGCCTGCTGGTGGCCCGCTACACCCAGATCGGCGCCCTCTCCTCCGCCGAGGACTATCTCTGGGCCGAGGCGATCTACGCCGCCGACACCACGGCCCAGCGCACCATCCTCTTCCACGACCATGGCGGCGGGGGCGGCGCCTACCCCGGCAACCCGACGGTGGCAGGATTCACCACCAACCGCACCATCGTCGGCGGCACCCTGGGCGGCACCGGCGTGCCCACCACCATCCGGGTCAACGCCAGCCGGGCCGTGAGCCCCAGCGAAAACATCAGCCGCGAGATCGAGGTAAAATATATCCTGTAATTCCCTGAAGTTACAGATACACGCCCGCCATCCGCCGGGGCCACCCGCCCCATCCCCTCTTTAACTGCTTGATATTTTTCTGCAAGATCAGTACGTTGATACCAAACACGAAAGTTGAAGCAGCCGCTTCGCCGTGCACACGCCAAGGGGAGGGAAGACCCACCATGACGATCCGCAACAGCCGGGGCTTTACCCTGCTCGAACTGATCATCGTCATCATCATCCTCGGTATCATCTCCGCCACCGCCATCCCCTACTACCTCAACATGCAGCACGAGGCGAAGATCGCCGCGGTCAAGGGCAAGCTCGCCGCCATCCGCGGCGGCATCGAACTGGCCCACGCCAAGATCCTCGTTTCCGGCGCCAACACCGGCCCGGACGGCGACAACCCCGACTGGCCGACCCTCGAAGAGGTACAGCGCAACGAACTCTTTCTCTCGACCCGGCCGGCGGCGCTCAAGGGCTATCGCCTGGTGCGCGGCGACGTCTATTCCACCGTGCCCAACGAGGCGCTGCCCGCCTGCGACCTGCCCGACCTCGCCCCGGGCATGGCGGCCAGGCCCTCGGGGGTGACCGGCCGGACTCTGGCCGACGTGCTGGTCGATCCGCGCCGGGCCGACGAAGGCTCGGGCTGGGCCTACTACCCCGGCAACGAGCGCGACGTGAACGGCCGGGCGGTGGATGCCTCCTTCTACGTCAACGACGACCGCCCCCATACCGACAACATCGATGGCGCCGACCGCCGGCCCTCGCAGTGGTAAGTCCTCCGTGAGCAAGCTCTTCAACACCCTGGAAAAAATCCGCCACCACGAAAAGAGCGGGGAACCGGGCCGCCGGAGCGTTGCCAGGAAACCAGTGGCCACGGGGAAATCAGGCCCGCCCCGCTTTCTTTCCCTGCTGCTGGTGGCGATGCTCGCAATGGTGGTTCTCTACACCGTCCTGCTCTCAAGCCGGCTCAATCTGGCCCCCCTCACCGCCAACCTCCGGCAGATGCTCGTTACCCTCCACCTGCTGCCGGGCAGCGAGGGCCAGCGCCCCGCCGCTCCGCAGCCCGGCGCGCCGGACGCCCGGGGCGTCCAACCGGGTCAGGTGCCGACCTCGGCTGCTGACGAAGCGGCGCAACTCACCAAAACCGGCCTCGAACAGTTCCGAGGCGGCGACCCGTGGCGCGCCATCTACTCCTTCGACCGCGCCCGCCAACGCGACCCGCAGGCCATCGAACCGCTGGTCAACATGGCGGTGGTGTTGTGCGAACTCGGCCTCTACGGCCCGGCCAACCGGATTTTCCGCGAGGCCTCTGCCCTGGCCCCCAACGATCCGGCCCTGCGCCACAATCTCGCCATCCTGGCCGAGGCGGGCCGGCTCGACGACGCCCTGCAAGCCAGGCTGGGGCGCAACCAGGCCGTGCCCCAACGAGGACGCTGAACCGCCATGGCCTTCACCCTCCTCAAGAAACGGCTTTTCACCCTGACCAGCTCGGACAGCGCCTGCTTCCTCGGCGAGGTGGGCCGTTCCTCCGTGGGCACCGCGGCGCTCACCATCCACGCGCGGACCGATACCGCGATCATGCACGAGGTGGCCGCGCCCAGGCTGCTTTCCACCCTCAGCAACCTCCGGGGCGAGGTCGCCATGGCGGTGCCGCTCCACTTCATGGAGATCGTCTCCATCGCCCTGCCTGCCATGCCGGACGGCGCCGTGGGCAAGGCGCTGCCCTACCACCTGGCCAAGGCGGTCCACCAGCCCCTTTCCGAATACATTTACGACTGGCAGATCGCCGAACGCCATCGCGACCGGTTACAGATCACGGTCTACCTCTTTCCCGCGGCCCGCTTTCACACGCTCCGTTCGGAGTTCGCCCGAAAACACCTCGACATCAAATATCTGGAGGCGGACGTCTTTGCCGCCTTCAGCCTCCTTGCCCGGGAAAACCGGCTGCGGCCCGACAGCGCCACCCTCTGCGCCCTGATCTGGCAAAACAGCCTCTCGCTCGCGGTGTACGAAAAAGGGCTCCTCACCCTGGTGCGCACCGTTTCGGCCAGCCAGCCGCCGGGCGCCCCGGGCCAGCCCTTTGCCCAGGCGCAGCCCCCGGCAGCCAAGCCGGCGAGCCCGCCCTTCAACCATCTGGAACATGGCGAGGAGGATTCGCTGCTGGCAGGCTTCGACATCCTTTCGACCGGGGAGACGGCGCGGGAAAAGCCGGAGGAGGAGGGAGAAGGAACCACGCCGGCCGACACCTCCTGGGCCGACTATCTCCAGCACATCGGCCTTGAGATCATGCGGACCCGCGACTACTACGCCTCGGTGGTCAAGGGCGGGGCCATCAAGCGGGCGGTGATCGGCGGCGCCGAATCCTTCTGGCCGGAGTTGCAGCGCTGGGGGCGCACCTCCCTGGAGCTGGAACTGGAACCGCTCACCACCCTGCCCGAAACCGCCGACTGCCCGCCCATGCTCCAGGCCCTGGCCATCGGCACCGGCACCAGGGGATAGCCATGCTGCAACGGATCAACCTCGTCCCCCAGACCCCGATTCCCCAGCAGATCCGCCGGGCGCTGCCGATTTCCCTGGCCGTGCTCCTCGTCCTCATCGTGGGTTTCCTTTTCGCAAGCCATCTGCGCCTGACCGCGAAGATCCGCCAGCTCGACGCCGAGATCCGGGCCAGCGAAAGCCGGGTCCGGCAATCGACCACCCTTGCCACCGACCTCAAACAGCTCGCCGACACGGTGAGCCAGCGCAGGCAGCAGCAGGGCGAACTCCAGGAACAGGTGACCACCCTCTCCCGCCAGCTCGAACAGAAACAAAGCTTTGCCCGCCTGCTCGCCACCATCAGCGAGGCCATGCCCACCTCGGTCAAGTGCGACAAAATCAGCTTCAAGGAGAAGGCAGGGCTCATCAGCGGCAGCGCCGTGCAGTACCGCGAGCTGCCGGAGTTCGTCAGCCGCTTGCAGGCGGACCCGCAGTTCAAGCGGGTCACCCTGCAGGACATCGACCGCAACAGCCAGGCCGCCGAAGGGCGCTTCCTCTTCACCATCGCCGTCGAGGTCCAGTGAACCCATGCCGCCGCGCCACGCCAAGGAGCTGACCGACTTCCTCCGCAAGTGGTACTTCGTGGTCAGGAGCGACCCGGAGACGGTCCAGGAGTTGCGTCATCTTCTCCTGGGCCTCGCGGTCTGCCTGGTGATCCTCTATGCGGGCAACATCCTCTTCGTGAAGCCATTGGAAAAGGGGGTGGCGCAAAGAGAGGCGCGCCGCGCCGAACTCCTGAGCCAGGATCCGGGCCAGGCCAGCCAGGTGCTCTCCGCCGAACAGCAGTCGCTCAGGAAGGAGCAGCAGCGGCTGGCGGAGGAGAACGCGATCCTGACGCTCCAGGAAGGCTTTCTCAAGGAACAGTGGCAGATGTGGGGCAATGCCGAGCGTTTTACCAGGATCATCTTCACCCTCTTGCCCAGGGCGCCGGTCAACCTCGAAAACAGCATCAGGCAGATGAGTCAGCTCGAAAAAAGGAGCAAGGAGGGTTTTGCCGTCTATGCCGTCAACCTGGCCGGGGAGGCGACCTTCCAGGAACTCTACCGCTACCTGGCCTATGTCGAGGCCCAGCCCGAGGTGAGCGTCATCGAGGATCTTGCCGTCGAACGGCTGCCCATGGACAACTACCAGAAGCCGGCCAAGGTCCGCTTCAGCGTGGTCATGGGCCGCCTGGCCTACGAGGGCAAGGCGGCGCAAGAGGCGGCAGAGGCAGCGCAAGCCCAAGGGCAGCCCCGGGCACCCCAGGCGCAGCCGCAACCACAAACCGCTCCCACGGCAGCGCCAACCGCCCCGCCGGTACCGGCCACCGCGGAGAAGAAGCCATGAAGCAGCGCATCCTTCTCCTTGCCTGTGCCGTGGCCTCGCTGGCCTGGAGCCCCTTTGCCGACCCGGTGGAACGGCCGGAGATGCTCGTTGTCCGGCCGGAGAAGCTCCAGCGCCGCCAGAGTCCGGCCGAGGTGCCGGAGCGCGATCCCTTCAACTGGTCGCGGGAGCAGATCAACCGCTTCAAGGACCAGGAACCCAGGGTGCGCAGCAGCAGCGTGGCCGGCCTCACCCTCTCCGGCATCATCTGGGACCGCAAGAAACCGCTTGCCATTGTCAACGACCGTGTCGTCTCCGTGGGGGACACGGTGAAAGGCTCGATTATTTTGGAAATTCTCAAGGATATGGTAGTATTCGAGCAGGAGGGCATCTACCACACCCTGTGGTTGCAGCCTTCCGCGGTACCCACCCAGCCGGCGAAAGGAAAATCGCGATGACATTGCGCTGTTCACGGGCCATCGGTCTGCTGCTGCTCCTCTTTTGCCTGGGGTGGTGCCTGCCGGCGCACGCCACTGGCAACGAGAGCGCCTTGCTCGACAAGCTGAAGGGCCAGCCCTCCTCCATCCGCAGCGAGAATCTCCGGGTCGATCTCCTGCTCCGCAGCATCGGCAAGCAGGCCGGGGTGAACATCGTCATGGCCGAGACCATCGACGACACCATCACCCTCGACGTGGACAACGTGAACCTCTACGACGTCTTCCAGATCATCGTCGATACCAAGCAGCTCCACTACTACGAAAAGAACAACATCCTCTTCGTGGCCAAGGGCGGCGGCGCGGACGGCCGCCAGCAGGACGTGCTCACCGTGCGCCTCTGCACCCAGTACGCCAATGCCGGAGAATACCTCGATGCCTTGAAGCCGCTCCTTTCCGCCAGCGGTTCGCTCACCGTGGCCAACCGCGGCAACTGCCTCATCGTCCGCGACCGCGACGTGAACATCGCCCGCGTGGAGGAGATGCTCGCCGAACTCGACACCCCCATGCCCCAGGTGCACATCGAGGCGCGCATCGTCTCCATCAGCTCCGCGGCCAAGAAGGAACTCGGCATCGTCTGGGGGCTCGACAACCGCAAGACCAGCGAGTCGGTCAAGTTCACCTCCGACCTTTCCCTCACCGCGCCCACCACCAACCTCACCTTCGGCTTCCTGCACAGCAACCTGGCCCTCGATATCGACCTCCAGGCCCTGCAGGAGGAGAACAAGCTCGAAATCCTCTCGGCGCCGCGGGTCATGGTGGTGAACGGCAAGGAGGCGGAGATCAAGCAGGGCAAGGAGGTGCCCTACGTGACCCAGTCGGGCGACATCATCAACACCTCCTTCCGCGAGGCGAACCTCTCCCTCAAGGTGACCCCGCGCATCATCCAGGAGGAGTTCATCGATCTGGCCCTGGTGGTGACCAACGACTCGGTGGACATGAACACCTCCAACACCGGCGAGCCCCTCATCAACAAGCAGGGGATCTCCACCAACCTCTTCCTGCAGAACGGCGTCACCGCGGTGATCGGCGGCATATTGCAGGAGAACAAGAACCATCAGCAGTCCGGCGTGCCGGGCCTGGCCGACCTGCCGCTCCTCGGCAACCTCTTCAAGAGCACCCAGAAGAACGACGAGAAGGCCGAGCTGGTGGTCTTCATCACCCCCACCATCGTCAACCTCAAATCCGCGGTGGTGGACAAGGAAAAGACGCCAGGCTACGCGAAAAAGGTGATGAGCCGCGCGAAGGAGCGGGACGCCGCGCCAACGCCAACACCGCAGCCCGCACCCACGGTGCCGGCACCGCCGGCCGCCCC
>JBFLYY010000327.1:0-7129 GCA_040756495.1 Thermodesulfobacteriota bacterium
AAGAGCCGCACCACCCGGTCGGGCCACCAGCCCGCCCTTTTCAGCCAGCGGCCGCAGAAGAAATTCTGGCGCGGCAGGCTGTAGGCGGCGTACGCCGGGTGCTCCAGCGCCGCCGCAATCTCCCGGGCAGTGGCCGCTGGAATCCGCTCGTCGGCATCCAGAACCAGCACCCATTGGTTGCGGCACTGGTCGATGGCGAACTGCTTCTGGCGGCCGAAGCCAAGCCACTCCCGGCGAACCACCCTGGCGCCGTGGGCTTCGGCAATGGCCACCGTGCTGTCCGTGCTGCCGGAATCGACCACCACCACCTCGTCGGCAAAGGCGACGCTCGTGAGGCACTCAGCCAGCCGTTCCTCCTCGTTCAGAGTGATGATGGCGACGGAAAGTTTTTCAGCCGCCATACTGAGTCTCCAGCCACTGGCGGTAGGAGCCGTCCATCACCGCCCGCCACCACGGCTCGCTCTCGAGATACCACGCCACGGTCTTGGCGATGCCGGTTTCAAAGGACTCCGCGGGCCGGTAGCCGAGTTCCGCCGCGATTTTGGCGGCATCGATGGCATAGCGCCGGTCATGGCCCGGCCGGTCCGCGACAAAGGTGAGGAGCGACTCGGCCCTCCTCCCCTGCGCTCCCGGACATTCGGGAAAACGCGCCCGCAGGCGCGAGTCGGCGGCAAAGCGCTCGTCCAACAGCCGGCAGAGGTGGCGGACGATGTCGATGTTGGTCCACTCGTTGTTGCCGCCGATGTTGTAGACCTCGCCCGGCTTCCCCTGGAGCAGTACCCGCTCGATGCCCTGGCAGTGGTCTTCCACGTAGAGCCAGTCCCGGATGTTCCTGCCGTCGCCATAGATGGGCAGGGCCTTGCCGTGGAGGATATTGAGCAGCATCAGCGGGATCAGCTTCTCCGGGAACTGATAGGGGCCGTAGTTGTTGGAGCAGTTGCTGGTGGTGACCTCCAGACCGTAGGTGTGGTGATAGGCCCGCACCAGATGGTCCGCCGCGGCCTTGCTCGCCGAATAGGGCGAATTCGGGGCATAGGGGGTCGTCTCGGTAAAGGCGGGATCATGGGGCCCGAGGGAACCATACACCTCGTCGGTGGAGACGTGGTGGAAGCGGTGGGGCCGGCCGGCAAAACTGCCGTCGAGCCAGACCGCCCGCGCTGCCTTGAGCAAAGCGTGGGTGCCGACGATGTTGGTCTGGACAAAGGGGTCGGGGCCGTGGATGGAACGATCCACGTGGGATTCCGCCGCAAAGTTGACAATGGTGTCGAGCCCCTCCTCCCGGAGCAGGCGCTCGACCAATTCCTGCTCGCCGATGTCGCCCTGGACAAAGCGGAACGCGGGATTCCTCTCAGCCGCGGCAAGGCTCGTCCGATTCCCCGCATAGGTGAGGAGATCGAGCACCACCAGCCGGTCCTCCGGATGGCGGCCCAGCCAGTAATGGACAAAGTTGGCGCCGATGAAGCCGGCCCCGCCGGTGACCAAAAGAGAATGCCGAGTGCCGGGAACAGGCGATGCATTAACCGGGGGTGTCATCGAGCAATACGTATCCTGTAGTTGAGAGATGCAACTGCTATTGCGATTCACCGCTGGTATTTCGCGACAGCGGCCGTTCCATAACGACTTGCGCGTTGCCCCGCCCCAGCAGGAGCGGGCTTACCCGGGACCATGCCGGCGAGTGAGCCTACTTCCCCCGTTGTATCGCGGCTGAAGCCGCTCCTACGAACCCTGTTGCCATTTGGCCTCATCCCTCTGTCCTCGATACTCATGCAGCATCCGCCGCAGTTGCACCCGCCAGTGGGGGGCCGGGCCGCCCAAGAGCGCCCAGGTTGCGGTTTTGTCGAGCACGCTGTAGCTGGGCCGCCGGGCCTGGGCCGGGTACTCCGCCGTGGTGATGGGCAAAACGGGAATTGCCCGGCCGAGCAGCCCCAGACTCATTCCCTCTTCCTGGATCGCCACCGCAAAGTCGTACCAGCTTGCCACCCCACCGTCGCTCCAGTGGTGGATACCCGGCAGGGTGCGGCCGGCAATCTGCCAGACCGCCGCCGCAAGCCCCCCCGCCCAGGTGGGGGTGCCGATCTGGTCGGCCACCACCCGCACCTCGTTCCGCTCCTCCATGAGCCGCAGCATGGTCTTCACGAAGTTGTGGCCATGGCTCGAATAGAGCCAGGAGGTGCGGACGATGGCAGAGCGCTCGCCCGATATCCGTTGCACCGCTACCTCGCCGTCCAGCTTGCTCGCGCCATAGACGCCGAGCGGGGCCGGCGTGTCGGCTGGCCCGTAGGGGCGCGAACTCTTGCCGTCGAAGACAAAATCGGTGGAGAGTTGGACCAGAAAGGCGTCTTGTTCCCTGGCGGCCTCGGCGAGATTCGCGGCCCCCAGGCCGTTCACCAGACGAGCCCGTTCCGGCTCGCTCTCTGCCCTGTCCACCGCCGTGCGGGCCGCGGCATTGACGATCACCCGGGGCCGCTCCTCGGCCACGAGAGAACGCACCGCCGCCGCATCGGTGATGTCGAGGCCGGCGGAATCCATGGCCAGCAGGGTCACCCCTTGCGGGACAGTGCGCTGCATCTCCCAGCCCAGTTGCCCGGCCGCGCCGGTGAGGAGCACCTTCATGGGTAGCAGGGCGCCTGCCGGAAGGGGAACCCTTGGGCATCCTTCGCGGAAAGGAGCGGGGGCGTCCCGTCCACCAGAGGCCAGGCAATGGCCAGTTCCGGGTCGTCCCAGCGGATGGAGCGCTCATGCTCAGGGGCGTAGAAATCGGTGCATTTGTAGACGAACTCGGCCGACTCGCTGGTCACGTAAAAACCGTGGGCAAAGCCGGCCGGCACCCAGAGCATTTTCTTGTTCTCCGCCGAAAGGATCTCCCCTACCCACTGGCCGAAGGTCGGCGAACTTTTGCGCAGGTCCACGGCCACGTCGAAGACCTCGCCGCTCACCACCCGCACCAGTTTGCCCTGGGGCTGCTCGACCTGGTAATGGAGCCCGCGCAGGGTACCCTGACTCGACTTGCTGTGGTTGTCCTGGACAAAGGTGAGGTCGAGACCGGCCGCGGCGAACGTGCGCGCATGCCACGTCTCCATGAAGAAGCCGCGGCTGTCGCCGAAGAGTTGCGGCTCGATCACCACCACCTCGGGAATCCGGGTCGGGAGAAAACGCATTACCGTTTCCCTTCGGCCACAATGTCCAGCAGATACCGGCCATAGCCGTTCTTGCTGAGTGGCGCGGCCAGGCGGGCCAACTGCTCCGCGTCGATGGAACCCATGCGGTAGGCGATCTCCTCGACGCAGGCCACCTTGAGCCCCTGCCGTTCCTCCACCACCCGGATGAAATTGGCGGCATCGAGGAGGGAGTTGTGGGTGCCGGTGTCGAGCCAGGCAGTGCCGCGGCCCAGCCGCTCCACCTGGAGCTTGCCCTGGGCGAGGTACGCCTTGTTCACGTCGGTGATCTCAAGCTCCCCGCGGGCCGAGGGCGTAAGCCCCCCGGCAATCTCCACCACCTCCTGGTCGTAGAAATAGAGGCCGGTCACCGCGTAGTGGCTCTTGGGTTTTTTAGGCTTCTCCTCGATGTCGATCACCCGGCCCTGGTCGTCGAACTCCACCACGCCGTAACGCTCCGGATCCCGCACATAGTAGCCGAAGACCGTGCCCCCCACCGGGTTCCTGGCGATCCGCTGCAACACCGTGGCCAGGCCGTGGCCGTAGAAGATGTTGTCCCCCAGCACCAGGGCCACCGGGCTGCCGGCCAGAAACTCTTCCCCGATCAGAAAGGCCTGGGCAATGCCCTTGGGCTCCGGCTGCACCGCGTAGGAAAGGGTAAGCCCCCACTGAGTCCCGTCGCCGAGCAGCCGCACGAACTGGGCCTGATCCTCGGAGGTGGTGATGACGAGAATCTCCCTGATGCCGGCCAGCATCAGGGTGGAGAGAGGGTAGTAGATCATCGGCTTGTCGTAGACCGGCATGAGTTGCTTGCTCACCGAACGGGTGAGCGGATAGAGCCGGGTGCCGCTGCCGCCGGCCAGAATGATCCCCTTCATGCCGTATCCACCATGGTTTTCCCGGCCGCCAAACGCCGAAAGCCGTTCTTGAGAAACACTTGCTTTTCCGCTTGAGCCATTTTATGCTCACTCGTCAGTGACCCTGAGAAGAGGGCCATCCGGCCCTGTTAAAATTTCGTGATTTTAACGCGTTTTGCCGCAAATAAAAAGTCTTTTTCCCGCGGCCAGTTGCGGCAAAGAAGCGTCATCCCCGCCCCTCAAGGAGGATCACCATGATCAGCCAGGAACTTCTCGATATCCTCGCCTGCCCCAAGTGCAAGGGGCCGCTCCAACTCACCCCGGCCAAAGACGGCCTGGTCTGTGAATCCTGCCGCCTGCTGTACGAAATCCGCGACGACATCCCGATCATGCTCATCGACGAGGCCAAGAAGCTCGACGACAAATAGCCGGGAGCCTGGATGCACCAGTACGCCCACATCATTTCCCGCTGCTTTGTCAACGTCCCCTACCCCCGGCTGGTCCGGGACTTCGACCTCATCCGCAGCCACCGCCTCCAGCCGGAGATCGGCCTGGAAGGGGAGTGTCTCTACACCACGCCACATGCCGAATTCGCCGCCACCGCGGCGAAACTCCAGGCCGAGGGGCTCGCCTGCACCATCCACGCCCCTTTTTTCGACCTCATGCCCGGCGCGCTCGACCGCCAGATCCTGGCCGCGAGCCGCGACAAGCTGCGCCGCGCCTTCGAACTGCTGCCCCTCTTCAAGCCGCGCTCCATCGTCTGCCATCTCGGTTTTGAGGCGAACAAGCACGAGGGCAAGGAGGAGGAGTGGTTCGGCCATGCCCTTGCAACCTTCCGGGAACTGCTCGCCCTGGCCGAGGCCAGCGGGGTGACCATGATGGTGGAAAACACCTACGAAACCTCACCGAAACAGCTCCGCGCGTTGCTGGAAACGCTCGATTCGCCTTTCGCCCGCTTCTGCTTCGACCTGGGCCACTCCCTCGCCTTTGCCAGGAACTCGTGGCGCGACTGGTTCCCCACCATGGCGCCGTGGCTGGGCCAGCTCCACATCCACGACAACCATGGCGACCGCGACGCCCACCTGGCCCCGGGCCAGGGCTCGTTCGATTTTGCCGGCTTCTTCGATTACCTGCGCCAGGCAGGACTCGACCCGATCTGGACGCTCGAACCCCACACCGAGGAGGCGCTCTGGCAGAGTCTCGCCGCCCTCGACCGGATGGATTGTTTCAAAAGAGAAAAAAGCCACAACGCAGAGACGCAAAGGCGCTAAGTTCTTTCCGGGTTTCAATCATTTTCTTTTTTGCGCCTCTGCGCCTTGGCGTTCATTCTTTAACTTTTGGGAAAACTGATGTCGGAAACCCCGCAAGCCAACTTCGTCCACCTCCACGTCCACACCCAGTACAGCCTGCTGGACGGCGCCATCCGCATCGGCGACCTGTTGGCCAAGTGCAAGGAATACGGCATGGGCGCCGTGGCCATCACCGACCACGGCGCCATGTTCGGGGCCCTGGAATTCTACGTCAAGGCGAAGAAGGCGGGAATCAAGCCCATCATCGGCTGCGAGTTCTACGTCTCCCCCTCGGACCGCTTCGACAAGTCCGCCAAATCGAAGGGCAAGGCCGCCTTCCACCTGGTGCTCCTGGCCATGAACCTCACAGGCTACCGGAACCTGATGAAGCTCGCCAGTATCGCCCAGCTCGAAGGGTTCCACTACGCGCCGCGCATCGACATGGAGGTGCTGGAAACGCACAGCGAGGGGTTGATCGCGCTGACCGCCTGCCTGCACGGCGCCATCCCCTCCCGCATCGCCCGGGGCGACATGGAAGGGGCGCGAGCCGAGGCCAAGCGCCTCATGGCCCTCTTCGACGACCGCCTCTACCTCGAAATGCAGGAGAACAAGATTCCCGAGCAGACGGTGGTCAACAACGGCCTCAAGGAACTTTCGAAGGAACTCGGCATCCCGCTCGTTGCCACCAACGACTGCCATTACCTGAACCGCGACGAGGCCCAGGCCCACGAACTCCTCCTCTGCGTCCAGACCGGCAAGACCATCCACGACACCGGCCGCTTCCGCTTCTCCACCGACGAACTCTTCTTTAAATCCCCGGAGGAGATGAAAAAGGCCTTTGCCCACTGCCCCGAGGCCATTGCCGAGACGGTCAAGATCGCCGAACGCTGCAACGTGGAACTCGCCTTTGGCGAACACCATTTCCCGATCTTTCCGGTGCCCGAGGGCGAGACCCTGGACTCCCTCTTCGAGGGCGAGGCGCGGCAGGGACTTGAGGAACGCCTTACGACCATGGCCGAACTCGGCCAACTCACGCCGGAGGTGGAAAAGAGCTACCGCGACCGGCTGGAGATGGAGATCGACGTCATCAAGAAGATGGGCTTTCCCGGCTACTTTCTCATCGTGGCCGACTTCATCAACTGGGCCAAGGACCACCAGATCCCCGTGGGTCCGGGCCGCGGTTCGGGCGCCGGTTCGCTGGTCGCCTACTCCATGCGGATCACCGACATCGACCCGATTCCCTACGGCCTCATCTTCGAGCGCTTCCTGAACATCGAGCGCAAATCCATGCCCGACTTCGACGTGGACTTCTGCCAGGATCGCCGCGGCGAGGTGATCGACTACGTGCGCCAAAAATATGGCGGCGAGGACCACGTGGCCCAGATCGTCACCTACGGTTCCATGAAGGCGCGGGCCGTGATCCGCGACGTGGGCCGGGCGCTGGGGCTCACCTTCGGCGAGGTGGACCGCATCGCCAAGCTCATCCCCGAAGAACTCAAGATCACCATCAAGAGCGCCATCGAGAAGGAACCGCGCCTCCAGGAACTGATGCGGGAAGACGCCAAGGTGAAGGAACTCCTCACCATCGCCCAGACCCTGGAGGGATTGAACCGCCACACCTCGGTCCATGCCGCCGGCGTGGTCATCTCGCCCGGCCCCATGGTGGAGTACCTGCCGGTCTGCCGGGACACCAAGGGCGGCGATGTCCTCACCCAGTACGACATGGTCCACACCGAGATGACCGGGCTCATCAAGTTCGACTTTCTGGGCCTGAAGACCCTCACCGTCATTGACCGGGCCTTGAAGATCATCGCCGCCGACCGGGGGC
>JBFLYY010000328.1:0-7087 GCA_040756495.1 Thermodesulfobacteriota bacterium
GCCGAGCCAGAGCGCCATGGGACCGATGAGGCCGATGGCCAGGGTCACCGCGTCCTTGGCCGACTCGAAGGAGGCCTTGGTCACCGCCTCCATGGTGCCGGTATAGGCGGCGGTGACCGTGGCGATGGCGATCATGCCGAACCAGATGATGTTGATGACCGAGGCCTTCTGTTTCATGGCAGAGAGCATACCCAATCCGCCGCCCAAAACGCCAGCAGAATCGCACTCCGGCCGGCGATCCCGTCACGGAAGCGGGCGACAACGGCCGCCTCCGCCGTCTCCGGCCCGCAATGGCCGCAAAAAAGAGATGCAGGAGCAAAAGGAAACGGTATATAGTGAGGAATCGCACGACGCGCAGCCCTTCCGCGTGACGCCACCGAGGAGCCTTCGGACGTTCCCTATGGAGCAGAATGCCCCCCGCCGCCCCACCCGCAGTGCCGCCAGCCGCCGCGGCAAGCGGTGGCTCGCCCTGTTCCTGCCCCTCCTCGCCCTGCTCCCCCTGCCCGCCAATGCCGGTCAATTCGGCGAATACGAGATCAAGGCGGGCTTCCTCTACAACTTCATGAACTTCGTCAACTGGAGCGAGGCGCCGGAGGGGGCGGGCAACCAGATGGTGGTGGTGGTCTTCGACACCGGCGCCACCGGCCAGACCATCGCCGCGGTCCTGGCCGCGGAAAGCGTGCAGGGCAGGGCGATCCGGGTGATCCAGACCACCCAGCCCGCCGATGCCAGGAAGGCCCACCTGCTTTTCGTGCCCGCCGCCTATGGCGGCGACCCGGTCAAGATCCTCCAGGCCATCCACGGCCGGCCGGTGCTCACCGTGGGCGAGTCTCCCTCCTTCATCGCCGCCGGCGGCATGATCAACTTCGTCCGCCAGGGAACGAAAATCCGCTTCGAGATCAATCCGCGGGCCGCCCAGGAGGCAGGCCTCAGGATCAGCTCCCAACTCCTGCGGCTGGCCATCATCGCCGACGGCCCCCACAGCCAGGAACGGCCGCGCGACTCGCCGGAATCCGCCCGCCTGGCAGAAACCCGCGCCCCCGAATCGCCCCGGGCCGAACGGTAACCCCATGACCCGCGTGCCCGTCCACTCCATCCGCCAGAAGCTGCTGCTGCTCACCATCCTGAGCAGCGGCATCACCGTGCTCTTCGCCAGCCTGGTGCTCTTTGCCTACGAACTCCACTCCTTCCGCCACGGCCGCAGCGAACAGCTCGTGGTGCTCACCGCGGCCGTCGCCGAAAACGCCAAGGCCGCGGTGGCCTTTGGCGACGAGGAGGCCGCCACCCAGACCCTGGCCTCGCTGACGGCGGATTCGAGCATCCGCTATGCCGCCATCATCAGCCCGGCCGGGGTCGTTGCCCAGTTCTGCAATGGCCCGCCCGAGGAACAGCACCAGCTCGATCCGGCGGCGCTGCCGGTGGACAAACCCCGTTTTCAGCGGGGCCACGTGGATCTCGCCCGGGAGATCCGCATCAACGACCGGCTGGTCGGCTGGCTCTTCGTCCACTCCGACCTGGCGGCCCAGGAGATGCTGATGTGGCGCTACCTGCTGGTCATCGGCACGGTGCTGCTCGTTGCCGCCATCGCGGTGGCCGGCCTCACCCTCCGCCTCCAGCGCCGGATCACCCGACCGATCCTGGCCCTGCACGAGATCATCGAGCGGGTCTCGACGGAGCGGGACTACACGCTCCGCGCCACCCCCCAGAGCCGCGACGAGGTCGGCGCCCTCACCACGGGCTTCAACGACATGCTCGACCAGATCGAGGCCCGGGACAACGCCCTGCAGGAGGCGCACGACAACCTGGAAGAAAGGGTCCGGCGCCGCACCCTCGAACTGCTGGAGGCCAAGGAGGCGGCCGAGGCGGCGAGCCAGGCCAAATCGGAGTTCCTCGCCAACATGAGCCACGAGATCCGCACCCCGATGAACGGCGTCATCGGCATGACCCACCTGGCCCTCGACACCGACCTCTCCCCGGAGCAGCGGGAATACCTGGAACTCATCGACCAGTCGGCCAACCGCCTGCTCGACGTGATCAACGACATTCTCGACTTCTCCAAGATCGAGGCCCAGAAGCTCGAACTGCGCCAGAGCCGCTTCAACCTCTGGCTGGCCCTAGAGAATACCGTGCAGGAACTGGCGGTGAAGGCGCACGAGAAGAAACTGGAACTGCTCTGCGACATCGCCCCCGAGGTGCCCCATGCGGTGGTGGGCGATCCGGTGCGCCTCCACCAGGTTCTCACCAACCTGCTCGGCAACAGCATCAAATTCACCGAACAGGGCCACGTGGCCCTCCAGGTGACGCTGGAGCAGGAAGAGGCGGAGCGCTGCACCCTGCTCTTTGCCGTGGACGACACCGGTATCGGCATCCCCAGGGAGCGCCAGGCCAGCATCTTCGACCCCTTCGACCAGGCCGACACCTCGCTGACCCGCAAATATGGCGGCACGGGGCTGGGCCTTTCCATCACCTCCCGCCTGGTCTCCCTGATGGGCGGCCGCATCTGGGTGGAAAGCGAGCCGGGCAAGGGCTCCACCTTCCGCTTCACCGCCAGCTTCGGCCTGGCGGCGGGGGCGGCGGAAGAAGAGGGCGAGGGCCACACCCCCAGCCTGACCGGCAAGGAGGTCGTGGCGGTGGACGACAATCCCATCAACCTGAAAATCGTGGGGCAGATGCTGCGCGCCCTCGGCATGACGGTGCACACCTTCAGCAGCGCCCGGCAGGCCCTGGCCATGCTGCAGGAGGGCGCGGAGCGGGGCTCGCTGCCCGATCTCGCCCTCATCGACGCGATGATGCCGGAAACGGACGGCTTCGCGCTGGCCAGAACCTTGCGACAGCACGCCCTGCTCAAGAAAATCCCCCTCTGTCTCCTCACCTCCGCCAGCCAGCCCCGGGATGCCGACCTCTGCCGGGAGCTGGGCATCAAAGGCTACCTGCTCAAGCCCTTCCGCCACAAGGAACTCCTGCGCGAGCTGGGCAAATGCCTCGGCCAGGCGGCACCGGTGGCGGCAAAGCGAGCGCCGCAGCCGCCGCGGCCGCCCCAGGACATCCGCGTCCTGCTCGCCGAGGACAACCCGGTGAATCAGCGCCTCGCCCAGAAGCTCCTCGAAAGGGAAGGCTATCGGGTCGGCCTCGCCAACAACGGCCAGGAGGCCGTGACCCTCCATGGCCAGGACCATTTCGACCTCATCCTGATGGACATCCAGATGCCCATCATGGACGGCTTCGAGGCCACCGCGGCCATCCGGGCGGCGGAACAGGGGAGCGACCGCCATGTGCCGATCATCGCCCTGACCGCCCACGCCATGAAGGGCTATAACGAGCAGTGCCACGCCGCCGGCATGGATGGCTACATCTCCAAGCCGATCAATATCGAAAACTTCCGGCAGACCCTTGCGGAGATCACCCATGCCGAAACCCATGGCTGACCCGATGCACCTCAACCAAGCGAGGCCCACCATACCCCCGCCGCCCTGGCTGCGCTGACCGCGGCCGCACCGGCCATGGCCGCCCCGCCCCCCGAGGTTACCCAGCTCTCGCTGGAACAGCTGCTGGAGATGGAGGTCGCCTCGGTCTCCAAAAAGGCGGCCCCCCTGTCCTGAGGGGGGAGCAGGGGGGCCTTTGGGGAGGAAAAAAGAGGAGAGAGAGAAGACTATTTCAGGGCATCGTACACCTTGCCCACCAGCTGCGGGCCAGGGGTAAGGGTCTTGGCGCCCTGTTCCCAGCGGGCCGGGCAGGCCTCGTCCGGGTGGGCGGCCACATAGACGCTCGCCCGCACCTTGCGGAGCAGTTCCTTGGCGTTGCGGCCCACATTGTAGAAGTTCACCTCGGAGGCGACCAGGGTGCCGGCCGGGCTGATGATGAAGGTGCCGCGCAGGGCCAGGCCGGTCTTTTCGTCGTAGACGCCAAAGAGGCGGGAGACCTTGCCGGTGGGGTCGGCGGCCATGGGGTACTTGGCCTTTTCCAGGAACTTCTCCTCGCGCTTCCAGGCCAGGTGGGTATAGACCGTGTCGGTGCTCACGGTGATCACCTCGGCGCCGCTGGCCTTGAGGTTCTCGTACTCGTCGGCCAGGTCGCCGAGTTCCGTGGAGCAGACAAAGGTGAAGTCCGCCGGGTAGAAGACCAGCACCGTCCACTTGCCGGCATCGCGCAGTGCCTTGAGGGAAGCCTTGCCAAAGCCGTAATCCGTGGGCTCGTAGGTCTCCAGTTCGAAATCCGGCACCTGCTGACCAACCTGTACCCCGCCGCAACAGATATGTTCCTTCTCTCCCATGACGATCTCCTTTTTATTGAATGAGTTCTGTTTGTCGTATTGTTTTAGTAATAGTTATCACTCTCAGCCTGAAGAGGCAAACCATTTTTGTCCCGTTTGAAATTTATTTTTCTATTTCTTGTAATTTTCGATGGTTATATGGTAGCGTTGCCTGGCGCCGGAGAGCGGTGCGGCAGGCCGGCTCTCCGGGCCGGCAACTTGACACTTCTGGGCGGGATCACGTACATTTTCTGATATGATGGCAGCAGGGCGCAAGATTTTTCTCATCGGCTACCGGGCCACGGGCAAGAGCAGCGTGGGCCGCGCCGTGGCCGACCGGCTGGGGCTGCCCTTCCTCGATATGGATCAGGAGATCGAACGGCAGGCCGGCTGCCCGATCAGCGCCCTGGTGGCGGCCGAAGGCTGGGAGGGCTTCCGGCAACGGGAGCGGGAACTGCTCACCGCACTGAGCCACCGCCCCGAGGCCCTGGTGATCGCCACCGGCGGCGGTGCGGTCCTCTTCCGCGACCCCTGGCCGCGGCTCAAGACGGAGCATCTGGTGGTCTGGCTGACCGCCGACGTGGCCACCATCGCGGCGCGGCTGGCTGCCGACCCGGTGACCGCAAGCCAGCGCCCCTCGCTCACCGGTCAGACGGTCCAGGCGGAGATCGCGCCGGTGCTGGCGGAACGCGAACCCCTCTACCGCGAAAGCGCCTCGCTGGCCATCGACACCGCCACCGCCTCCCTGGCCGGGGTGGTGGCAGAGATCGCCGCTGCCTATCGTCAGGCAACCGAAGCGTAACGGCTCGCCCGGGGCGCCAGATCCCGGGCGGGAGCAGGCAAAACACCACCCGGCGGCGATTCGAGCGAGTGCGCCGCCGACCAGACCGAACAGGACTCCCTATGGCTGGCAATACCTTTGGCAAACTCTTTCAGGTCACCACCTGGGGCGAATCCCACGGCCCGGGCCTCGGCGCCGTGGTGGACGGCTGTCCGCCGAACCTCCCCCTCGCGCCCGAGGACATCCAGGCGGAGCTGGACCGCCGCCGCCCCGGTCAGGGTGGCCCGGCCGCAAGCCCCAGGAAGGAACCGGACCGGGTCGAGATCCTTTCCGGCACCTTCGAGGGGCGCACCACCGGCACCCCGATCTGTCTCGCCATCATGAACAAGGACGCCCACAGCAAGTCCTACGACCACCTGCGCGAGATCTTCCGGCCGGGACATGGCGACATCTCCTACCTCAAGAAATACGGCATCCGCGACCACCGGGGCGGCGGCCGGGCCTCGGCCCGCGAGACCGCGGCCCGGGTGGCGGCCGGCGCCATCGCCAAGATCCTGCTCCGCCACCACGGCATCGCGGTAACCGCCTACACCGTGGCTCTGGGCGGGATCGTTGCCAGCCGGCGCGATCTGGACGAGGTCGGCAACAACCCCATCGGCTGTCCGGACGCTGCCGCGGCCAAACGGATGGTGAGCCGCATCGAGGAGGTCCGCGCCCAGGGCGACACCCTGGGCGGCGTCGTCGAGATCCTCGCCACCGGCTGCCCGGCGGGTTTGGGCGAACCGGTCTTCGACAAGCTCGATGCCGAACTGGCCGGCGCACTCATGAGTATCGGCGCGGTGAAAGGAGTGGAGATCGGCGCCGGCTTCGCGGCCGCGGCCATGCTCGGCTCGGAGAACAACGACCCCCTCACCCCGCAGGGCTTTGCCACCAACAACGCGGGCGGCATCCTCGCGGGCATCTCGAACGGCGATGCCATCGTCGCCAGGGTGGCGGTGAAACCCATCCCCTCCATCGCCAAGGAGCAGCAGACCGTGAACCTCGACAACCAGCCGACCACCATCAGGATCGGCGGCCGCCACGACATTGCGGCGATCCCCCGCATCCTGCCGGTCTGCGAGGCCATGATGGCGCTGACCCTTGCCGACCACCTGCTCCGGCAGAAGAGCATCGCGTAGCACCACCCCAACCCAAGGCTGCACAATGGCTCGACGCGCGAAAAAACAGACCGCTCAAGAGGCCAAAACGCATCAAGATCGGCGACAGGGCAAGGGGCTGCAAATCATTAAAGGCCTGAGAGGGGTAGCGAGATGAAGCAGCTGCCCTTGGTAACGCTGTTGTCGCAAGGATTGGACACCACGCTCCGCCGGGGAAACCCCTGGTGGCAAAACGACCCGCTGCCACCCCTGCCGCCCATGCGGCGCTGGCTTTTCCCGCGGGTGTTATCGAACGTCGAAACGGGCGGTCTGGCCCCCATTACCGTTGTCCGTGGCCCGCGCCAGATCGGCAAGACAACCCTGCTCCACCAGGTGATTGCCCGGTTGCTGGCACAGGGTGTCGCGCCAAAACGAATCTTTCTGGTCCAGTTCGATGCGTTGCAGGGGCTGGTTCGCCTTGAACAGCCGATCCTTGATCTGGCCTTCTGGTACAGCGACACCATTCTCGGCAAGTCGTTGCATCGCGCCGCCGCCGATGGCGAGCAGGCCTACCTCTTTCTCGACGAGGTCCAGAACCTCAAGGAATGGGCTCCGCAACTCAAACACCTGGTGGATCTGCATCCTGTCCGGGTGATCGTAACCGGAAGCTCGGCCCTGCGCATCGAAGCTGGTCGCGACAGTCTAGCCGGGCGTATCAGTACCCTTGAAATGGGGCCACTGCTTCTGCGGGAGATCGGCGAGATGCGCGGATACGGCCGGATCGACCCCTATCTGCCCTTGAACGGCCTTGCGCCCATGAAAAAAAAGGAGTTCTGGCTGGGGTTGCGGGAATTCGGTGAAACGCACGGCGTGTTCCGGCGCCAGTCGTTTGCAGCCTTTTCGGCTCGGGGCGCCTACCCG
>JBFLYY010000329.1:0-16756 GCA_040756495.1 Thermodesulfobacteriota bacterium
GTCTCCTCCTCCCAGCGCATGGCGCGCTTGAGCGAGGCCATGGCATGATCGCACTTGTCGCGGTTGTGGTGCTCCACGTAGATCTCAAGCGCTACCTTGCGGCCCGACATGGTGGTGAAGGTGTCGCTGATGCGGACCAGGTCGCCCGCCACCATGGCAAAGAGGTAGGAGGGCTTGGGAAAGGGATCCTCCCACACCGCGTAATGGCGGCCATCGGCCAGATCGCCGCTTGCGATGCAGTTGCCGTTGGCAAGGAGGATCGGGCACCGCGCCTTGTCCGCCTCGATCCGGGTGGTGTAGCGCGCCAGCACGTCGGGACGGTCGAGGAACCAGGTGATGCGGCGGAACCCCTCGGCCTCGCACTGGGTACAGAACATGGCGCCGGAACGGTAGAGCCCCTCCAGGGCCGTGTTTTTTTCGGGATGGATGCGGCTGACCACCGTGAGCCGGAAGGCGTCGGGCACGGCGGCAATGGTCAGGGTTTCGGAGGTCAGGGCATACTCACTGGCCGCCAGGGTGCGGCCATCCATGCTGATCGCAACCAATTCCAGTTCCTGGCCCATGAGCACCAAGGGTTCACCGCTGCCCGGCTGGCGGCGTTGCAGCTCCAGGGTGGAGGTGACCACGGCATGGTCGCCGTGGATGGCAACATGAAGATGAACAGACGGGATGGCAAAGGCGGGCGGCCGATAGTCTTTCAGGTGGATGGTGGTGTGGCTGGTCATGATTCCTCCGTGGGGAACAGCGTACTGTGCCACCATACCCGACAAGGCGTCCGGAGAAAACAGGGAAGGCGCAAGGCCGTCAAATTTGCGAAGGCCCGCCTTTTGCCGTTGCCCATGGCCCCAAACTGTGCGAGACTTGCGGAAAAGGGCACCCCTCCGGAGGAGGAGCAATGGACACGGAACTCCGCACCGACGAATACACCATCTCGATCTCACGGGAGATCGTGGTCTGCAAAAACATGATCGCCAAGGCCACGGAACAGCTGGCGCGGCTCGAAAAACGCCACGGCCGTCTGACCGCCGAGGTGGTGGCGGGCAACGATACCATCCCCCATGGGCCGGAACGCACGGCCTGGATCGAGACCCATGCCGGGCTCCTCGCCTGGCGCAAGCGGCTGCGGGAGTACGAAGAGGCGTACCACCGCCTGAAGGGTTAGCTCAAAAAAAACGCCGCCATGAAACCATGGCGGCGTTTTTCATCTCCTTTCCCGGGTCTCTCAATGGCCGGCCGGGAAGAGCACCTTGCTCAACCAGTAAAGCACGAAGAGCATCCCCACGCCGAGGATCAGGCTCCAGCGGATCAGGCTCAGTTCCGCGGGCATGAGCGGCTCGTATTCCATCTTCTGCAGCTCGTCGGACAATTTCGGGGTTGTCATGCGGTTTCCTCCGTCAGTTGATGGTGGGCGGCTTGACCCCATGGAAGAAGAGCCATGAGATGAAAAGCCCGATCCAGATGATGAAGCCGAAAAGGGAAATGCCGTACACCGCGGCCAGCTTGCCGATCCCTTCCTCCATCAGCTTCTTGAAGTTGGAGATGACGCCGATGGTGAAGAAGCAGAGGAGGAAGAAGGTGCCCCGGAAAACATCCCCCTGGGCCGTGGAGGCCTTGGCCGTGGCAATCAGCTTCTTGGGCTCCTTGATCTCGTCGTTCAGGGCCTTCATCCGCGCCTTGACCTCCTGGAGCGAGGCCTGCGCCGCGGCAGCCGCAGCCGGTTCCTTGGCCTCGCCGGCCTGCTTTTCCAGGGAGACCACCTGGGCCTTCATCTCCTCCAGGCTCTTGGCCGCCGGGCCGACCACCTTGGCCGCCGGCCAGCAGAAAGCCAGGAGCAGCACGAAGGTGAGGGCGTAGCCGATGACGAACTTGGGGAAGCGGTTCCAGATCTCGACGGCGCTCACCTTCTGACCCGGCTTGCACTCGATCTTGGCGCACCAGATGTAGGCCAGCAGGAAGGCCCAGACGCCGATGAAGATGTCGATGAACATCTTCACCGTGGTGGCGGTCATGGTGATCCACCCTTCGGCGTACTTGATTCCCTCGACGTCCATGGCCTGGGCCCGGATCAGGGCATCGGTCACCGCCCCGCTGGCGATGGCGCCGCCGTCGGATTTCACGGCCAACCCCATCCAGGCACCGGCGACCAGCGGTTCGGTCCAGAGAAAGATCTTGGCGGCAAAGGGGAGAAGGATCATCTCCACCGCCACGAAGATGACCACCAGCGAGGAAACCATGATCGGCACGATGGGGCGGGCGCGGATGGCGCCGCCGGTGGCGATGGCCGCGGAAACGCCGCAGATGGAGATACCCGAGGCAAGCGGGGCCGACCATTCCCGGCTGAACTTGAAATATTTGCGCGAGATGTAATAGACCAGGGCCCAGTAGATGAGATAGGCCTCGACAATGGCGCAGAAGCCCCGGAACATGATGTTGGTGGCCAGGCCGAAGGATTCGGCCGCCTTGACGCCCAGGCCGGCCCCCATGATGACGATGGCGGTCTTGATGTAGAGTTCCGGCCGGGCCGCCTCCTTCATCCACTCCGCGAGCTTCGGGAAGAAGTTGCCCACCAGCAGGCCGGCCACCAGGGCGATGATGAAGCCGAATTCGCCGGTCATGCTGAGGGACCACTCCAGGTTGAACTTGGCCAGGTCGTTCTTGGTGGCGGCGATGGGCGCCCAATGGCCCAGGAGCCAGCAAAGATAGCTGATCCAGAAGACCAGGGTGAAGCCGAGGATGAATTTCTTGAGATCGGCGCCGATGAGCAGGGCGCCGAGGCCCATGATCAGCAGGATTGCCAAAAAGGTGAAAATCAGGGACTGGATGGCGGAGATGCCTTTGCGTTCGTACTGCTGCCCCACCACCAGGGTGGCGGGCTCGTCCTTGGTGGTGACGGTGACCTCCTTGCCGTCCGCCTGTTTGAGGGTGACCTTGGCCCCCTCCACCTTGGTGATTTCGCCCTTGACCGTTTGGTACTCAAGGGAAACGGGCTTGATCGCCTTGCCGACCTCGCTCCAGACGCCGGTTTTCGCGCCCCAGCCCAGGATGGCCGTTCCCTGGAAGACTCCGAGGGAAAGGGCGAAGATGAACAGCCCCAGCCAAAGGGACAGCCAATCCTCGCTCAACCACCCTTTTTTCTCTTCTCGTTTGCACGTTGGTTCCGAATTGCATTTTCCTTCCGCGAGCTTGTCCTCATCAATCTGTGATTCGACCATAGGGGCCCCTCCTCTCCCGTTTGTGTCATAAAAACAGAGACCTCAGACCAACCTCAAAACAGAATGAAACCGTTCGGCGCACCTCCTCCGGGGCATGCCCCGTCTCGTGTTTTTGGGCAGACAGACCGGCTGGCAGGCACATCCCCTGCTGCCGGCCGGTCGCGTGTTGCTACGATTCTAGTCCTCGCCAACCGAAGAAGTCAAGACACGGAAACAAAAATGGGGGGCCTTGCGGCACCCCCGGCAAAAAACCACCTCGTTGCGTCCGGCCGCGCCGGCAAAGACGCGCGGCAAGGCCGGTTCCGGTCTCAGCCCTTCTTCTCCACCACCGGCACCACAAGCTGGCTGCCCGGCTTGAGGTTGTTGAGATCGAGTTCCCCGTTGTACTTGCGGACCAGCCAGAGGGGGATGTCGAACTCCTGCTGGCAGAGACGCCAGATGTTGTCGCCCGGCTTCACCTGATAGCGCCGGACCCGCTCGACCCGGTAGGCAGCGAAGAAATCCTCCTCCATCTCCCGGTGGAATTCGTAGCGCAGCTCCTCGAAGCGCTCCTGGCCGATCCCGTCCAGCGGGATGGTGACACGCTGGTCGGTGCGGATCTCCTGGTTGCCCTTCAGGTTGTTCAGACGCCGCAGATCGGGCAGGGCGACTCCCAGCCAGCCGGCGTAATGGCCCAGGGTCTCTTCCGCCGCCACCCGGATGATCCCGAACTTCTTGCCCTTCCTGGTAACGACCCGCTCGACCCCAAGCTCCTCCACCACCACCGCCGGATTGGCCAGGGCGACGGAAGAGACCGGCGCCGCCGCCGGGCCGGTGAGTTCGCTCTGGTCGCCGCTCTTCGCTCTCGACTCGCTGCCGCCGGTGATGCGCACCGCCACCGCCGTGGGCGAGGAAGAGGCCGCCACCGCCTGACCCGGGCGCGGCACGATCGCCACCTTGATCCGGGGCGACTCCGGCGTCGGCAAGGCCTCGATCACCGCATCCTGCGGCGGCACCTGCGGCACCAGGCTGGCAAGTCGCTTCTCCGCCTTTGGCTTGGCCTCGGCCACCACCGTCTCCTCCTGCTTGGGAATCCGCAGATTCTGCCCCCGGAAGATGGCGGCCTTCTTGCCGAGGCGATTGGCAGCGCGCAGTTCCTGCACGCTCACCCCATGGCGCTTGGCGATGGCGCTCACGGTATCGCCGCGACGCACCCGGTAGATGCGGCTCTGCTTCTGCCCCTTCTGGTAGAGATCGTCCGAGATATGGCTCGCCAGCCTGGTCATCTCCTTGCCGGCCGGCAATCGCACCTGATAGCCCTGGGGCACATATTTCTCGCCCAGGAAAATCGGTTCGCGCAGGGCGGGATTCAGTTTCTGGAAGGTCTCCTTCTCCACCTTGAAGTGGTTGAGCAGGCGGGCAAGGGGCATGTGGCCCTTCAGAGTCACCTCGTGGCTCGTCACCGGCTGGACCAGGGCTACGTCGCCGAAATAGGTGCGGTAGTTCTTCGCCACCTCGCTGGCGGCCAGGAACTCGGAATAGAAATTGCGGGAGGCGAACTTGAAGAGGCCGCTCTCGTATTCCCTGAAGATCGCCTCGTAATCACCCTTTTCCGCCTTGGCCCGCCGCATGCCGTTCACCCCGTGGTTGTAAGCGGTGAGCGCCAACGGCCAGCTCCCGAGTTTTTCGTAATTCTCCTTGAGCAGGCGGGCGGCGGCATGGGTGGCGCGGATCGGGTCGCGCCGCTCGTCCACCGCGTAGTCGATGGCGAGGAAGCGCTTGCCGGTCTCCTGGGTGAACTGCCAGATGCCGGCGGCGCCGAACTTGCTGTATGCCTTGAAATTGTAAGAGGATTCCACATGGGGCAGATAGGCCAGCTCCTCGGGCAGGTCGTGGCTGCGGATGATCTCCTTGATCTGGCCGAGGTAGGCACCGGAACGGATCACCCCCTCGAGGAAGCGGTCCTTCTGGCCGAGCTGAAAACGGATGGCGGAAGCGGCCTGTCGCAGGCGGGCGTGGTCCGGCCGCGGACCGAACAGCGCCAGCACCCGGCGCTCCTCACCGTTTCCCGGCGGATTCCCCTCGGCAAAGCGGAGCAGCATCTCCTCGTACCGCGCCTTGGCCGCCTTGATCCGGTTGTTGTTGCGCTCCCTGGCCGCGGAGCCCAGTTCCGGCTCCAGATCGACCACCTCATAGATCACGCCGAGATCGTTGGCGTCGTGGATCACCCCCTGGCTCGTGGGATATTTGGCGTAGATGTCCTTCCAGAAGGCGACGTTGGGCCTGATGCAGTCGTAGAGCGGAAAGGGGTTGGCCCAGACCGGCGTGGCCCACAGCGCCGCAAGCAGAAGGGCGCGGAAGAAAAGACGCGACGGGAAACGGCCGGTACGGCGGAAAGAGATCATACGCGAACAACTCCAGCAGAAGGAAGACGGCAAGCAGGACCGCACGATTTGGCCGCGACAGCGGCCAGGGTACGCCCGCTCATCGGGGCACAGGGCCATTATAGCAGCCCGCGGACAAAAATTCCACGCCAACCTCGCCGCCAGGGCCGGATATTTCACGGCCGCCGGCCAGGGACCGCGCCGGCCCGGCTACTTCAGGAGGAGCATGATGCCGCTGCCCAGGAGGATCAGACAGACGAGACGCATGAAGTTCTTGGGGGTGATGGTGAGGTGGATGCGGTTGCCGAAGCGGAGTCCCACCGCCACGAGCGGCAGGGCTCCCACCGCGGCCAGCAGGCTGAGGCGGTGGAACATGCCGGAGAGGGTGAAGCCGATGAGCCGGCAGCCGCCGTCGAAGAGGAAGATGGTGGCCGCCGTGGCGCGGAAACCGAACTTGTCGGCCTGGCGCAGGGTGAGATAGATGACGTAAAAAGGGCCGCCGGTGCCGAAAAGCGCCCCCACGGTGCCGCCGCAGTAGCCGACCGGCACCGCCCACCAGCGCCGGCCGGAGAGGTTGGGCAGCGGCAGCAGGGCATAGATCGCATAGCCGCCGATGAAGACTCCCAGGGCCTTGGTCAGGAGGGCGGGATTGATGAGCCGGTGGAGGAGCAGGCCGGTGGCCACGCCCAGAACGGTGAAAGGCAGGAGCGGCCAGATCTCCCGCCAGCGGATGTGGCTGCGGTTCTGGATCCCCTGGGTGAGGGAGGCCACGTAGTCGAGCAGCGCGATAAGGGGGACGACGACGGCCAGGGGCAGCCGCAGGGCCAGGAGCGGCACGGCGATGAGGGCCGAGCCGAAGCCGGCGATGCCGCGGATGAAATAGGCGAAGAGCACCACCGCCGCCGCATAGCTCAAGGTTGGGAGGGAAAGGTCCATGACGGAAGGGCCGCAGGGCGCCAGCGCCGGCGCGGCCCACGGAAAAAAAACCTAGCCGCAGGAGTCGTTGGCGATGCGGATGCGGTTGCGGCCCTCGCTCTTGGCGACGTAGAGGGCGCTTTCCGCCGCGGCCACGATCTGCCGCTGGTCGCCTCCCTGCTGCGGTACCCCGGCGGCGATGCCGATGCTCACGGTGAGGGTGTCGCCGATGCTGGAATGTTCGTGCGGGATCCTGAGTCCGTCGATCTCCGACCGCAGTTGTTCGGCCACGGCCACGGCGCCATCGCCGTCGGTGTTCGGCAGCACCACGGCGAACTCCTCGCCGCCGTAACGCACGACGAAATCGCCGGCCCGCTTGATCACCTCGTTGAGCGCGGTGGCCACCTGCCGCAGGCACTGGTCGCCCTTCTGGTGGCCGTAGGTCTCGTTGTAGGACTTGAAATCGTCGATGTCGATCATCAGGAGGGCCAGGGGATCGGAACGCCGGGCAGCCCGCTGCCACTCGTTTTCCAGCAGCCGCTCGAAGTAGCGGCGGTTGCCCACCTCGGTCAGGCTGTCGATGTTGATGAGGTTCTCCAGGGTCTTGCTGATCATCTCCAGCTGCTCTGTCATCCGGAACAGTTCGGCCTCCCTGGCCTTGCGGCGGTCGATCTCTCTCTTGAGCCGCATCACCGAACGGACGCGGGAGAGGAGTTCGGTCTCCTTGACCGGTTTGATGATGTAGTCGTTGGCACCGGCGGCAAAGGACTGCTGCAGGGCCTCGGCGTCGTCCCGCACGGTGATCATCACCACGGGGATGTCCTTGAGGCGCACCTGCTTCTTGAGCTGCCGGCACGCCTCGATGCCGTCCATGCCCGGCATCACCACGTCCATCAGCACCAGATCGACGCCCGGCCCGGCCTGGCCGCCGCGTTCGAGGTAGGCAAAGGCCTCGCGGGCGGAACCGACGCAATGGATGTCGGTATAGCCCTCCTGCTTCAGGATATCCTCCAGCAACACCAGATTGACCGGCGTATCGTCCACGATAAGTATCGACATGCGCGCTCCCCGCATTATGGTAATGTCCCTGATTTCGCCGCAGACCACCCGCAACTTGAGGCGACACTATCTTGTAGCAGAAATTCCGGCCGCTTTCCAGGGAACATTTTCATAACCAGGGGGATGGTCTTTTGCCGGGAATTGGAGTACATCTGGGCCTTGGTCGCGGCCCCGATCCACCTGCGGCACGGAGGTTTTCATGTACAGACCCATTGTCGGCACCCTGGGCTACATCCTTTCGCCGGACGGCGAACAGACCCTGCTGGTGCACCGCAACGCCCGGGCGGACGACGCCCACCTCGGCAAATACAACGGCCTGGGCGGCAAGATGCTGCCGCACGAGGACGTCCTGACCTGCCTTTACCGGGAGATCCGCGAGGAGGCGGGGATCGAGTGCGAGGCCACGGTGCTGCGCGGCACCATCAACTGGACCGGCTTCGGCCCCGACGGCGAGGACTGGCTCGGCTTCATCTTCCGCATCGACCGGTTCCGCGGCACCCCCTTCGGCGAAAACAACGAGGGGGTGCTCTCCTGGCAGCCCATCGTCCGCCTCCACGAGCTGCCCATGTGGGAGGGCGACCGCCACTTCCTGCCCCTGGTCTTCGACCACGACCCCCGCATCTTCCACGGCCACATGCCTTACAAGGACAACCGGCCCGTCGGCTGGTCATACACGCGGATCTAATAGGATGTTGCAAAAGTCATCCCTGACTTTTTGCAACCACACACATCCCCATGGCGCTCGCAGGCCGCCGTTGCGTTCAGGGCCGCACCGCCCGCACGTACCCCCACTTCTTCTTGAAATAGGAGCGCGACGGCTCGCACTGGTCGCCGATCTCCCAACTGCCGGCCATGCCGTTGCCATCCGGGTCCGTGGCCCAGTAATTGCCCTCCAGCCGCAGGGCGACGCCGGCGGCCTTTTTCACATCGACCAGATAATAGAGGTCGTACAGCTCCTGGGTGGTCGGCAAACGCCAATCGGTGTAGCCGCCCAGCGTCAGGGCCTTCGCGTAGGCCTCGGCCTCCGCCAGGGAATGAAGGGCGCCGCTGCGCTCCTGCTGCCACATCCGCCCTGCCCCGCCGACCTCCTCCACGATGCCGTTGCCGCGGTCGATCAGGGCACTGCCTTCGCCCGCCTCCCCCGGCCTCGCCGCCACTCCGAGCGTGGCGAGCAACGCCACTGCCACCAGACCTTTCCGCCACCGGTTCTTCATCCTGTTGTCCATGGTTATCCTCCTTGCCATGATTCGGCCCCGTCCGCGCGCCACTGCCCCCAAGGACGCCCTGCCGGGTTGCCGCCTCTGTTGTCGCCGACAAAACGAATGTTCGTTCTAAGAAACGGCCAAAAAACTTACGCCCTCACCGCCCGCCAGGCGCATTCCCAGGCAGCATCCAGGTATGCGGGCAGCGGCTTGGGCAACACCCCGTCGAGCCGGAGATAGATGAGCCGGATCGCGCCACCGAAGAGGGCCGTGGCCGCGACATAGGGCTCCACCTCCCGAATCTCGCCCGCTGCCATGCCTTCGACCACCATCTGCTTCATCAACTCGAAGGGGCGGGAGGAGCAGACCGGCCTTTCTCCGGGCAGAAACTCGCGGTGTTTGGCGTAGAGGATGTACTGCATCGCCTCGGGGGCGGCCTCGGTGAGGTCGAAGAGGTGGGCGACCACGGCCCGGCACCGGTCGTGGGCAGTCCGCTCTCCGGCCATGATCGCCTCCATGGCGTGGGCCATGCGCGCGACCTGCTCGTCGTAAAGGGCCTTGGCCAACCCCTCCTTGTTCCGGAAATGGTGGTAGATGGAACCGATGCTCACCCCGGCCGCCCGCTGGATGTCGTGGACCGAGGTGTTGAAAAACCCGCGCCGGGTGAAAAGCGCCAACGCCGTGTCGAGAATCAACTGGCGCCGGTCCTCGGTCGGTACTCTCTTGCTGACGGCTGCGCGACGCATCGCCCCTCCTGACAGGATCCGGAAAACAACCTTTGCAGCACCCTTCTAAAACGAACGTTCGTTCTAAATATATTTCCTCCTTCTCCTGTTGTCAACCTTCCTTATCCCCTTGCTTTTCCCACGATTCTATGGTTCACCATGGCAATCATGCGCCGCCCCGGGCTGCGTTTGCACCGCCACCCCAGCACCACAACGAGAAAGGCCGAACGCTTGACACGACCCACTCCCGAATCACCCAGCTGCCCGCCCTGCCTCGACCGGGGGGTGCTGCTCCCCGCCGGCGTCGCCCTCCTCGGTTTTCTTCCCGTCTTCTTCCTCGACCCTTCCATCGGGCTGCGCCTCGGCGTCGTCTGGTCGCTCACCCTCTTCTGCCTCACGCTTGCCGCCCGCCATACCTTCAGAACCAGGATCGAACAGGTGCGCACCGAGTACGCCACCCGGCTCCAGGAGGCCAACCAGGAGCTGACCCGTTTCATGGAAGGGCTCGACCAGCTGGTGGCGGAACGGACCGAGACGCTGCACAACCTGAACACCGAACTCCGGCTGGAACTGGAGGAACGCCGCCAGGCCGAGCAGCGGGCCGCCCACGCCAACCAGGCCAAATCGCAGTTCCTGGCCAACATGAGTCATGAAATCCGCACCCCGTTGAACGCCATCCTCGGCATGACCAACCTGGCCGCCAAACTCGAACTCACGCCCAAGATGCGGCAATACATCGACATCATCAGGGACTCCGGCGAGTCGCTGCTGAGCCTCATCAACGACATCCTCGATTTCTCGAAGATCGAGGCCGGCCGGCTCGACATGGAGGAGGCGAACTTCGACCTCCAGGAGGTGCTCGACAGCGTCGCCGACATGTTCAGCCGCAAGAGCGCGGAAAAAGGGGTGGAACTCATCGTCACCATGGCGGCGGCGACGCCCAACGCCCTTATCGGCGATCCGCTGCGGCTCAAGCAGATCCTGGTCAATCTGGTGAACAACGCCATCAAGTTCACCGACAAGGGCGAGATCATCGTCAGCGCCCGGCCCCTCGCCACGGCCGACGGCAAGACCACGCTGGAATTCGTGGTGCAGGACTCCGGCAGCGGCATCAACCACGACCAGATCCGCAAGCTCTTCAGCGAATACACCCAGGCGGACAGCTCAACGGCGCGGCTCTTCGGCGGCACCGGTCTGGGGCTGGCCATCAGCAAAAGGCTGGTGGAGTTGATGGACGGCACCATCACCGCGACAAGCGAACAGGATCGAGGCAGCGCCTTCCGTTTCACCGTCTGCCTCGCCACCCAGCACAACGACATGCAGCGCCGCGACACCCTGCCGCCGGTGCTGTGGGGCAAGCGTCTCCTGGTGGCGGAACCAAACGCCGCCCTCCGCGACACCCTGACCGGGATGCTCAGGGGCGTGGGCTATGAGGCAATGGCCTGCCCCACGGTGGCCGAACTGCGCACGGCCATGGCAACCGATCCTCGCCCCGACGGCCTTCTCCTCAACTGGCAGCTGCCCGACGGCAACCCCATGGAAATCCAGCGAGAGATCCGCGGAAGCGATCTCCCGCTGGCCGTGGTGATGATGGCCCCCATGGGTTTCGAGGCCTGCTCCGCCGCGGCGGAGGCGGAACGCCACCACACCTGCCTCATCAAGCCGATCAAGCAACGCTACCTCCATCAGGCGCTGCTCGACGTCTTTGCGCCGACCGCGGGCCCGACAGCGGTGGCCATCGACCCGGACCCTGCCTGCGCGGCGGATCGCGAATACTTCCGCGGCGCCCAGGTGCTGGTGGTGGAAGACGACGTGGTGAACCAGACGGTGACCAGAAAGCTCCTCGCCAACCGCGGCCTCTCGGTGGTGGTGGTGGGCAACGGCTCCGAGGCGGTGGAGGCCCTCAGGCTCAAGGCATACCATGCGGTGCTCATGGACGTGCAGATGCCGGAGATGGACGGTTTTACCGCCACCCGCAACATCCGCGCCATGGCGAACCTCAAGCAGCTGCCCATCATCGCCATGACCGCCCACGCCATGAAGGGCGACAAGGAAAAATGCATCGAGGCCGGCATGAACGACTACATCCACAAACCGCTCGATTTCGACCTCCTCTTCACCACGCTCCGGAAGTGGATCAGCCCGCCGGACCAGCGGCTCCCCTGAGAACATGCCTCCGCATCACCATCACGCCACCTTGAACGATCTCATCGACCGCAGCTGTTCCCGCTTCGGCCAGCGCCCGGCGGTGGGCATCGCCCATGAGACGCCGATCTCCTATGCGGAGTTCCACCGGCGGCTGCTGCTGGTGGCGGCCATGCTCAGGGAGAGCGGCATCAGGAAAGGCGACCGGGTCGCCATCCTGGCCGAAAATTCGCCCCAGTGGGGCATCGCCTACTTCGCCATCGTGCGCCTGGGCGCCGTGGCGGTGCCGATCCTGCCCGATTTTCCCGAAAGCGACGTCAAGCACATCCTGGCGGACGCCGAGGCCAAGGCCCTCTTCACCACCCAGCGGCAGATGGAAAAGCTCTACGAACTGAGCGACTTCCGGCCCAAGGTCGTCATCACCCTCGACGACAGCCGCGACAAAAACCGCCTGCTCCCCTGCACCCCTTTCACCGAGTTCCTGGCCCAGGCCGGCGAGCTGCCGGAGAAGAAACGCGCCGCCCTGCCGGTACCGCTCACCGACGACGACCTCGCCTCCATCATCTACACCTCGGGCACCTCGGGCCACTCCAAGGCGGTGATGCTCTCCCACCGCAACTTCGTGAGCAACGTCAATTCCACCAAGGCCATCCTCGACAGCCAGGACATCTCCGGCTGGACCTTCCTCTCCATCCTGCCGATGTCCCACGCCTACGAATTCACCACCAGCTTCTTGCTGCCGATCGCGGAAGGGGCGCGGATCGTCTATGCCGGCAAAACCCCCACCCCGTCGATTCTCGAAAGGATCTGCCGCGACGAAAAGCCGACCATCATGTGCATGGTGCCGATGGTCATCGAAAAGATCTACAAGAGGAAGATCCTGCCGGTCGTCAGCGACACACCCCTGCTGCGGGCCGCCATGCGGGTGCCGTGGATCGGCGGCGCGGTCCGGCGCAAAATCGGCCGCAGGCTCTACGACTTCTTCGGCGGCCACCTCAAGTTCATCGCCATCGGCGGCGCCGCCTTGAATCCCGAGGTGGAAAGATTCCTCGCCGCCGCGGAGTTCCCCTACCTCTGCGGCTACGGCCTCACCGAGGCCGCGCCGCTGGTGAGCGTCGGCCCCTGGGGTGATACCACCGTGGCCGTCGGCTCCTCGGGCAAGCCGGTACGGGAGGTGGAGGTGCGCATCACCCACGTCAATCCCGAAACCGGCTTGGGCGAGATCGAGGTGCGCGGTCCCAACGTGATGCGCGGCTACTACAAGAACGAGGCCGCGACCAGGGAGGCCATCGACGACCAGGGCTGGCTCGCCACCGGCGACCTGGGCTACCTCGACGCCCGGAACAACCTCTTCATCGAGGGCCGCTCGAAAAGCGTCATCGTCCTTTCCCACGGCGAAAACATCTACCCCGAGCCGATCGAGGAAAAGATCAACGCCTATGCCGAGGTCGTGGAGTCGCTGGTCACCGAACGGAACGACAAACTGGTGGCCCGGCTCTTCCTCGACTACGAACGGATCGACGAGGAGACCAAGGGCATGAACCAGCAGCGCAAGCTCGAACACATCGAGTCGCTGCTCCACCGGATCCAGCGCGAGGTGAACGAACAACTGCCCCGCTATGCCCAGCTCCAGCGGGTGATCGAACGGCAGGCGCCCTTCGTCAAGACCGCCACCCACAAGATCAAGCGCTACCTCTACACCAGCGGCCAGGAAGATTGACCTGGCCTCAGACCGCAACGAGAAGGAGAGAGTCCCAATGAAGAAGAGCGTCCTGCTTGCCGCCGCATTCACCCTGGTTGCCGCTCCGGCCTTTGCCTCGGGCTACCGCATCCCGGAGCAGTCGATCAACTCGGTGGCCCTGGGCAATGCCTACGTGGCCAACGCGAGCGGCGCCGACACGAGCTACTACAACCCGGCCCGCATGAGCTGGCTTGAGAACAAATGGCAGAGCGAGTTCGACCTCCTCTACATCAACCTGCCGAGCATCGAATACACCGACAACACGACGGCCTCGCGCAACAGCGGCTCGCGGGACGAAAACTTCCTGGTGCCCACCCTCCATCTGGTCTCGCCGGAGTACAGGAACTTCCGCTTCGGCCTCTCGGTGGTCCACCCCTTCGGCCTCTCCAAGCGCTGGGACAACGCCTTTCCCCGCACCTCCGCCGAGGAATTCTCCCTCAAGGTGCTGGAGGTGAACCCCACCCTCTCCTACCGGATCAACGACAGGCTCTCGGTGGCGGCCGGCGGGCGCATGCTTTACAGCGACGGCAAGGTGAAGAGTAATGGCATCGTGGTCGCCCCGGCAACCACGGCCGCCCGCGACCTCGCCGGGGATGCGATCGACTACGGCTACAACCTGGCCATCTCCTACCTCCCCTGCCAGAACGTCTCCCTGGCCGCCACCTACCGCTCCAAGGTGGACCTGAACATTGAAGGCGACGCCAGACTCTGGCAAAACGGCGTTCTCGGCTATGACGGCTATGCCGAGGTAATGGTGCCGGCCCCCGCGGTGCTGACGCTCGCCACCGCCTACACCTGGAACAAAACCACCTTTGAGTTCAACTACGACAAGACCTACTGGTCTGCCTACGACAAGCTCGACTTCAACTACTCCGCGCCCTTGGGCGGCTTGCTGGGCACCGTCTTCGACAACGCCAAACCCAAGAACTGGAGCAACACCGATGCCTTCCGCTTCGGCATCACCCACCGCTGCACCAAGGAGTGGACCGCCATGGTCGGCTTTGCCATCGACCAGAACCCTGTTCCCGACAACACCCTGGGCTTCGAATTGCCCGATTCCGACGCCAAACTCTACTCCTTCGGCCTCCGCCATCAACCCAACGAGCGCCTGACATTCGGCGCAGCCTATCTCTACGACGACAAGGAGAGCCGCAGCGTGAGCAACTCGGGCGTCAACGGCACCTTCACCGATTCCGCGGCCCATCTCGTCACCCTGGGCGCGCAGTACGCCTTCTAATTTGCCATGACCTCCATCGCGCCAACCGCATATCCCCCGGACGTCCACCGCCTCATGGTGGGCGGCCGGGAGATTCTTCTCGTCGGCACCGCCCATGTTTCCAGGGAGTCCGCCGACCTGGTCCGCCTGGTCATCGAGAACGAGCGGCCCGACTGCGTCTGCATCGAACTCGACGAGAAACGCTACGAGGCCCTGGCCAAGCGCAAACGCTGGGAGATCCTCGACCTCAAGGAGATCATCCGCACCCAGCAGCTCGCCACCCTGCTGGTCAACATGGTGCTCGCCGCCTACCAGAAGCGGCTGGGCGACCAGCTCGGCGTGCCGCCCGGCACCGAGCTGCTCGAAGCCGCCAAGGTGGCCGAGGCGCACCGGATTCCGGTGGCCCTCTGCGACCGGGACGTGCGGATCACCATGCGCCGGGCCTGGCACTCCACCTCCTTCTTCCGCAAGAACTATCTGCTGGCCACCCTCATCGCCAGCATGTTCGACTCCACCGAGGTTTCCGAAGAGGGGCTGCGCGCCATGAAGGAGAGCGACGTGCTTTCCGAACTCCTGAACGAGCTGGGCACGGCCCTGCCGGAGATCAAGCAGGTGCTCATCGACGAGCGCGACACCTATCTGGCCGAAAAGATCAAGGAAGCCGGGGGCCAGCGCATCGTTGCCGTGGTCGGGGCGGGCCACGTGGCCGGGATCAAGCAGGCGCTCCTCGAAGACCGCCGCGACCGGATGGAGGCGATCACCGCCATCCCGCCGGCCTCGCCTTTCTGGAAGATCGCGGGCTGGTCGATCCCGTTTTTCATCCTCGCCTCGCTGGGTTACATCGGCTGGGCCAAGGGGCCGGCGGCTGCCGGCGACAACGCCCTCTTCTGGGTGCTGGCCACCGGCACGCCCTGCGCCATCGGGGCCATGCTCGCCCTGGCCCATCCGCTCACCATCGTGAGCGCCTTTGTCGCCGCGCCCTTCACCACCCTCTCGCCGCTCATCGGCGTGGGCCACGTCACCGCCTTCTCCCAGGTCATGCTCCGGCCGCCGCTGGTGATGGAACTCGAACGGGTGCTCGACGACATGGCCTCCCTGGGCGGCTGGTGGAAAAACCGCTTGCTCCGCGTCTTCCTGGTGTTTATGCTGCCAAGCCTCGGCGGCATGATCGGCACCTGGATCGGCGGCGCCCGAATCCTCTCCAACCTCTTCTAGGAAATTATGGACAACGCCTCCCTCTACCTCACCGGCAAGGCGGCCCGCCACCTGCGCGGCCTGGGCCACCACCTTTCCCCCACCGCCATGATCGGCAAGGAGGGCGTCACCGACGGCGTGGTCAAATCGGCCGAGGCGGTGCTCGTGGCCCATGAGTTGATCAAGGTGAAGATCCAGGAGAATTGCCCCCTGGGCAAGGAGGAGGCCGCGGAACTCCTGGCCCGCAAGACCAAGGCGAAGATCGCCCAGATCATCGGCCGCACCTTCCTCCTCTACCGCGAAAACCAGGACAAGAACGAAGAGAAGAAGATCCACCTGCCCAAGAAATGAGCAAGGACAACCTCTTCCAGCAGGGCGGCGTGGAGGCCGACTTCCAGTTCACCGAACGGGTGGCCGAGGTCTTCGACGACATGCTCGCCCGTTCGGTGCCCAATTACGGCCAGGTCATCGAGATGAGCGCCCAGATCCTCGCCCGCTTTCTGACAAAGGGCGACCGGGTTTACGATCTCGGCTGCTCCACCGGCAACACCCTCCTGCAACTGGCCCGGAGGCTTTCCCACCTCGATCTCCATTGCATCGGCATCGACAGCTCGCCGGCCATGGTGCAGAAGGCGAGCCGCAAGGCGGCCATGTACGGCAAACACGAGCGCCTCTCGTTCCAGGAGGGCGACATCACCAGCGTGGAACTCGAATCCGCAGGCGGTATTCTCTGCAATTACACCCTCCAGTTCCTCCGCCCCCTGGTGCGCCAGGAGTTCCTCTCCCGTCTGGCGCGGGCCCTACGGCCCGGCGGGGTATTGATCCTGAGCGAGAAGATCATCTCCCACGACCCGCTCCTAAACCGCGCCTGGATCGACTTCCACCTCGACTTCAAGCGGGCCCAGGGCTATTCCGAGATCGAGATCACCAAGAAGCGCGAGGCCCTGGAAAACATTCTCATCCCCTGCTCCATCGAGGAGAACC
>JBFLYY010000330.1:0-2735 GCA_040756495.1 Thermodesulfobacteriota bacterium
GGGGGCTTTGGTCATGTGATTCCCTCTGCATAGGGGCTGGCTGAAATCATGGTTTACACGTTACCACAACATACCGGATTACGATTTGTCAAGAGGATGTGGTGTTCTGTCCGTCAGGCGGGCAGGAAATGGAGGGCGACCCGGTCGCCGGCGGCAAGTTCTTTGCGGCTGGCCGGCACCAGCAGGATGGCGTTCGGCCGTTCGCCGGGCCGCGGCAGGCGGGCGGAAAGGGAGGCTCCGGCGCTGGTCACCACCGCCTCCTTGAGGTGGAGCATCCCGCTCTGGCGGACCCGGACCGCTTCGGCCAGAGTGGCCTCGACGCGGCGGGGCAGAGGTTGGCGCTCCCCTTGCATGGCGCGGAGGAGGGGGGCGACCAGCTCGTGGAAGAGGAGATGGACCGCAGGGGGCGGGCCGGGCAGGGCGATGTACAGCAGGCCGTCGAGCAGCGCCGCCAGGGTGGCCTTGCCGGGGCGGACCTTGAGATGGTGGTAAAGAATGCGGGCCCCGAGGCGGAGGAGGGTGCGCTGGACCAGATCGTACTTGCCCGGTCCCATGCCGCCGGTGGTGAGGCAGAGGTGCAGGCCCTGCGCCTTGGCGTTGGTGAGGGCCGCGGCAAGCGCCTCCACGGTGTCGGGGACTGTGCCGAGATCCACCGGCGCGCCGCCGCCCTGGCGGATAAGGGCCTGAAGCAGGGGGCGGTTGCCGCTCACCACCTGGCCGGGCCGGAGAGTGGCGCGGTTCTCGGCCAGTTCGCTGCCGGTGCAGAGGTAGCCCACCCTGGGGCTGGCGTGGACCGCAAGGTGTTCCACTCCGGCCGGGGCCAGGCGCGCCAGGTCGTAGGGGGCAATGGCCTGGCCCGCCTTGAGGAGAACCTGACCGGCCCGGCAGTCGGCGCCGGCCAGGCGGAGGTTGGCGTGGCGGGGAAGCGGCCGGTTGAGGCGGATCGCGCCGTCCGTTTCCTGGACCTCCTCGAAGGGCACCACTGCATCGGCCCCGGAGGGCAGCGGGGCGCCGGTCATGATCCGCACCGTTTCGCCCCGGCCGAGGCGGTGGCTGGTGGTGTCGCCGGCCGCGATCTCGCCCTGGATGGTGAGCGTCGCCGGGCTCGCGGCCGAGGCGTGGCCAAGGTCGCGGCTGCGTACGGCAAAGCCGTCGCGGGTCGATTGGTTGCAGGCGGGTACTGCGAGATGCGCCCTGATCGGCGCCACCGGAATCCGGCCCAGGGCCTCGGCCAGGGGAACCTCCGTGGCAGCCGTGGGTCTCAGCTGGCGGCGGAGCAGGGCCTGGGCCGCGGGCAGGGTGAGGGCGGCGGTCGGTACCGGCGGGGCGAGATCCTCGGGCCGGTTCACGTTGTGGAAGGCGGAGAGGTCGGGTACCACGCCCAGGAGTTCCGGCTCCGCCACCTCGCGCACCGAAAGGTCGGCAAAGAGGCGCCAGATCTTGCGTTGCCCCTCGTTGAGATGGCGTTCGATCACCGGCAGGCAGCGCTTGTGGTAGAGGGCGTGCAGCGGTTCCCGGCCGCTGGCCAGGCGGGGCAGCACCACGTCCCATTCCGGCCCCTGCCGGCAGAGAAAGCGGATGAGCGGGGCACTGAGATGGGGCATGTCGCAGGCCACCACCATGGCCCGTTCCGCCTTGACGGTGGCCAGCGCCGCCTGGATGCCGGCCAGCGGCCCGGCCCCCTGGTGGAAGTCGCCCGCCATGGGCCAGCCGAGGAAGCGATAGGTCTCCGGGGTGTTGGTCACCAGCAGCCGTTCGGCGAAGAGGTCGGCCAGCACCGCGGCTACCCGCGCGATCATGGGTTCGCCCTGGCAGTCGGCCAGGGCCTTGTTGCTGCCGAAGCGGGAGCTGGCGCCACCGGCGAGGATCACCCCGGCGATGCCGGGAAGCGTCTGGTCGCCGGCCATGGCTACCCCTTGGCCGGGGGAGTGAGGTCGATGGTGAGGGTGAGGCGTTTGACCTGCTCGCAGCCGCGCAGCGAGGAGACCATGCCGGCCACGGTCTTGCGGAGAAACTCCTCGGTGAAGCGATTGAGCGGGATGGCGACTCCGTCGGCGACGAGCGCGGTCTGCTGGCGGGACTGGCCGGCAAGGAAGCGCTCCGCCAGGAAGTCGGCAAGCCCTGCTACGTCCGTCGGGGCAAAGCAGGGCAGGTCGGCGGAGGGCGGCGTGTCGCTCACGTAGGCGATCCAGCTCGGGTCGCGGGCAAGCGGCGCCTCGTGCACCGCGGCCCGGAAGATCTCGATCTTGGGCAGGTCGCTCTGCTTGTAGCCCTCGGTGAGGACGAGGTCGGTGTCGGCAAAATAGCGTTCCGCCAGTTCCCGGGGCGGGAGATCGCGGTCGGTGTCCGCCACCAGGCCGAGGCCGGTGGGCGAGGCCAGCAGCACGGCATGGGCGCCTGCCTGCTTGTGGCGCCAGGTGTCCTTGCCCGGTTTGTCGAAGGCGAAGTCGTGGACGTGGTGCTTGATGGTGCCGATCCGGTAGCCGCGGCGGACAAGCTCGGGGATGAGCCGTTCGAGCAGGGTGGTCTTGCCGCCGTCCGGCCGGCCGACGAATGAGACAATGGGAGGAGGCATCGGGATCGTGCGGCGATCAGCCCGGAGGCCAGGCCATGGGCCGGCCGCCCAGCACGTGCAGGTGCAGGTGGAAGACGGTTTGCCCTGCCTCGGGGCCGTTGTTCGTGACCAGGCGGAAATCGGCGACGCCGTTGGCGGCGGCCAGTTCCGCCGCCGTGCG
>JBFLYY010000331.1:0-2231 GCA_040756495.1 Thermodesulfobacteriota bacterium
CGGCGGCGAACTCGTCTTTCTCTGCAACCCCAACAACCCCACCGGCGTGCTCACCCCCTCGGCAGGGATCGCCGAGCTGGCGCGGCAGAAGCCCGAGAGCCTCTTCCTGGTGGATGAGTCCTACCTCCCCTTCACCCGCGAGCCCTCGCTCCTCTCCCTGGGGCTGCCCGAGAACCTGCTCCTGCTCTTCTCTGCCTCGAAGATCTACGGCATCCCCGGCCTCAGGCTCGGTTTCCTGGCCGGCAGCATGGGCCGCATCGCCCGCTTGGGCGAACGGGTCAAACCGTGGGGCGTGAACCGCCTGGCCCAGCTCGTGGGCGAATACGCCCTCAGCGAGGGGGATGCCTACTGCAGCGAGGTGGTCCGCTTCATCGAGGCGGAACGGCCGCGGGTCATGGCCGCCCTTGCCGCCCTGCCCGGGGTCGCGCCCATCGACGGCGCGGCCAACTTCATCCTGAGCCGCCTCACCGGCCCGGTGCGGGCGCCGGAGTTGAAGGCGGCGCTCCTTCGTAAGCGGATCATGATCCGCGACTGCGCCAACTTCGCCACCCTGGACGACCGCTATTTCCGCATCTCGCTGAAAGAGCAGGCCACCAACGACCTTGTCCTTGCCGCTCTGCGCGCCTTTTTCGGAGTTTCGTCATGAGAATCGCCATCATGTCCGACACCCACGACCACATCGCCAACCTTCGGGCCGCGGTGACCTACTGCAATGCCTATGGGGTGAGTCTGCTCATCCACTGCGGCGACCTCATCTCGCCCTTCATGCTCGACGAACTCGCCCAGTTCGGCGGCGCCGCCCATCTGGTCTACGGCAACAACGCAGGGGACCAGCACCTCATCTCCCAGGCGTGCGGCAACCGCTTTCCGGCCATCACCCACCACGGCGCCTTCGGCGCGGTGGAGGCAGGCGGGCTCAAGATCGCCTTTACCCATTACCCGCAACTGGCGCGCGGTATCGCCAGCCAGGGCAGTTTCGACGTGGTCTGCTGCGGCCACAACCACCGCTACGGGGTCGAACGGATCGGCGAGACCCTGCTCATCAACCCCGGCGAGCTGCTGGGCAAGGACGATCAGCCCGGTTTCTACATCCTCGACTGCGCCACCAGCGACGTGGAGCGGGTGGAGATCGGGGCGCGCTTTTTCAAGGAATAATCACAAGCCAAGGAGTAACACCGAGATGGAACGGTTTGAAGATTTGTTTGCAGAGAGTGCCAAGGGTGGAGGGGCCAAGCTGGCTCCGGGGCAGCAGGTGGAGGCCACGGTGGTGAGCATCGCCAGGGAGTGGATCTTCATCGACCTCGGCGGCAAGAGTGAGGGCGTGGTGGCCAAGAACGAGTTCCTCGATTCCGAGGGCAACTGCACCGTGGCGGTGGGCGACCGGGTCACCGTCTATTTCCTCGCCGTGAAGAAGCAGGAAAAACTCTTCACCACCAAGGTGAGCGGCAGCGCCGCCGCGGCCCATCTCGAAGAGGCGTACCGGAGCGGCGTGCCGGTGGAAGGCACCGTGGAGCAGGAGACCAAGGGCGGCTTCCTGGTGAAGCTCGGCGGCTCTACCCGCGCCTTCTGCCCCTACTCGCAGATGGGCCTTCGCCGGGTGGAGAACGCCGAGGTCTATCTCGGCCAGCGGTTGCCCTTCCGGGTCATGGAGTTCCGTGAGGGCGGCAGGAACATCCTCCTCTCCCATCGCCAGGTGCTGGAGGCGGAGCGCGAGCAGCGCAAGGAAGAGTTGCAGAAGAGCTTGAAAGTGGGCGACCGCATCAAGGGCACCATTTCCTCCATCCAGAAATTCGGCGCCTTTGTCGATATCGGCGGCATCGAGGGGCTGATTCCCGCCTCGGAGATCGGCTGGGGCGAGGTGCGGGACATCCACGGCCACCTCAACGTGGGCCAGCAGGTGGAGGTGGTGGTGAAAAACCTCGACTGGAACAAGGAACGCTACTCCTTCAGCCTCAAGGAGACCCTGCCCGACCCGTGGGAGACCGCCACGGGCCGCTTCCCCGAGGGCTCGATCCACAAGGGGATCGTGAGCCGGCTGGCCGATTTCGGCGCCTTTGTCACCCTGGCCGAGGGCATCGACGGCCTCGTTCACGTCTCGAATCTGGGCGCGGGCCGCAAGATCCACCACCCCCGTGAGGTGGTGCAGCCGGGGATGGAGATCGAGGTGAAGGTGGAGGCGCTTGATGTGGAGAAGCACCGCCTCTCGCTTTCCGTGCCCCGCCCGGTGGGCA
>JBFLYY010000332.1:0-2407 GCA_040756495.1 Thermodesulfobacteriota bacterium
GCGCCCTTTGGTTTGTCAAGTAAAGAGTCGTCCGCCGCGGGTGGACCGGCGGGAAGGCGGGGCAAGGCGTCCGGTCTTCCCGTGTGGCCGGCAGGGCGGCGAGAATGGGTGCCGCGCCGCCGGCAGGCCAGGGGGGACTTTCCGGCGCCTTGCCGGTCTGCACGGGAAGGGAGTTGCCTTCTTTGTTTTTTGTACCACTATGTGGTACTTTTTGTTGACACTCCCTCAGCGGCTGCCGCATAATGGTGACAAGGAAGGTTGCCGATCCGCTTTTCCTTCGGGCCGGAAGGGGAGGTTGGTTTCCGGCGGCCGGTGGTCGCCGCAAGGGGGGAGGGGGTATGGATCTCAATCTGTTCGCTGTCCCGGAAATGCTGTCGCTGATCTACGAGGAGATGGACGTCGATACCATCGAGGAGCGCTTCGTCAATCTGGTGGCGGAGATTTTTTCCTTCGATCGGGTCGGCCTCTTCTTTGTGAAGCACCGCAAGGGCGTGCTGCAGGGCAAGCTCTGCAAAGGATTTGCGCCCGGCTCCATCAGTTCGCTCGAGATCCCGATCACCGGTGAGTTCCTGCTTACCAGGCCGCTTGTGTCCGGTTTTCCCTGCTGGGAAAAGAGCATCGAATCCGACCCCTTCCTGCGCTCGCTGGAATTGACCAATTTCGCCCTGGTTCCCATCGTCAACAACAAGCGGCTCGCCTGTTGGGACATCAAGAAGTGCGGGGCGTACGACTGCCCTGCCTACGGCAAAAAGTGGGTACGCTGCTGGCTCCTGCCGACCACCGGCTGTTGTGACGGTGCCCGGTCGAAGGATGACGGGGAAGCGGAAAAGGCGTGCGGCGAGTGCTCGGTTTTCAAGCGGCATGACGCCCGGGCCACCGAGGGGGTGATGTTGGTCGACAATTCGCTTTCCGGCCAGCCCATCGCCAAGGAGACGGTGATGCTGCTGTCGATCATCGCCCATTCGGTCGGCATGGCCATCAACCACTCCAAGGTATTCACCAGCGTGTTGCAGGAATCGATCCGCGACGAACTGACCGGTCTGCACAACCGCCGCTACTTCAACGACCGGCTCATGGACGAGCTGGAACGGATCAAACGGTACGGTGGCCGCTTCAGCCTCATCCTGGCCGACATCGATCACTTCAAGGTGGTCAACGACACCCACGGCCACCAGACCGGAGACGCGGTGCTGGCCTGGCTCGGCCGCCTCTTCCGCGACCATCTGCGCCACAGCGACGTGGTCTCCCGCTATGGCGGCGAGGAGTTTGCCTTGCTGCTGCTCGACACCGACAAGGCAAAGGCCGTGACCATTGCCGAGCACCTGCGGGCAGCCGTTGCGGAAAAGGCCGGCGAGGCAGTGGGGCCGAGGGTCACGGTGAGCTTCGGGGTCGCCACCCACGGCGAGGACGGCCACGCCTTCGAGTCGCTGCTCGAAAAGGCGGACAAGGCCCTCTACGTCGCCAAGGCCCAGGGCCGCAACCGGGTCTGCGCCGCCTGATCAGGCCGCTTTCGTTGAAGAGGGCTCGTGCCGCGATTTCTAGGGAAAGTGTTTTGGGCAGTGTGCTGCAAAACCCTTCCCTGGCCTGTGTCGCCAACAGCCTGTTTTGTCAACCCCCAACATCAGGAGGAATGACCATGACCGCGACGATCGACTGGCTCACCACCATGGACGAGGCCCTGGCCCGGGCCAGGAAGGAAGGCAGGCCGATCCTGCTCGATTTTTTCAACCCCGGCTGAATCGGCTGCCAACAGATGGATGCAGGTACGTATCCAGACGCCACGGTCATCGCCTTTCTGAACAGCCGCTTCGTGCCCCTGCGCCTCCGCTTCGACACGGAGCCGTTGGCCACCGACTTCAACGTCAAATGGACCCCGACCCTGGTCACCCTCGGCCCCGACGGCAGGGAGCACCACCGCACCGTGGGCTTCCTCGGGGTCGAGGAGTTGCTCGCCTCCCTCCTGCTGGGCGAGGCGAAATACCACTTCGACCACGACCGCTTCGACCAGGCCCTCGCGAGCCTCGACCAGCTGGTCGGTCAGTACGGCGCCAGCGACAGCGCGCCAGAGGCGGTTTTCCTCACCGGCGTCTGCCGCTACAAGAGCAGCCACGACCCGAAACCGCTCAAGGCGGCCTACGAACAACTCGTGGCCAGATTCCCCACCAGCGAGTGGACCAAGCGCGCCTATCCCTACCGCCTGCTGTGAGACGGGTTGCGAAGAAGTGGGCGTAACGCGCCGGTCTGTCGGATTTTCCTGTGGACCGGCGGTGATGTGTGAAGGATCAGCGCAGGAGGCGATGGCTCACTCAAGCGGTACAACACGAAGCGCCTCATCAGAGACGCAACATGAAGGGCTGTTTTTTCAGGCACGCGCCTCCGGCTAGGCGTGCCAGGAGTTGCTCACAAT
>JBFLYY010000333.1:0-11221 GCA_040756495.1 Thermodesulfobacteriota bacterium
TTGGCTTGCCAGCGCTGTCTGGCGGCCGTATCGTGTGTCAAAGGGGGGCTCATGACCGAATTCATCCAGATCGTCACCACGGTGGAGAGGGCGGCGGATGGCGAGCGCATCGCCACGGCGTTGCTTGCCGCGCGCCTTGCTGCCTGCGTGCAGATCGTGGGGCCTATCGTCAGCCACTACTGGTGGCAGGGGAAGATGGAGCAGGCGAGCGAATACCAGTGCTGCATCAAGAGCCGCCGGGATCTCTTTGCCGAGGTGGAGGCGGCGATCGTCGCCATCCATCCCTACCAGACCCCGGAGATCCTGGCCACCCCGGTGGTGGCGGGCGGGGCCGGGTATCTTGCCTGGCTCGGTGCGGAACTGCGGCCTGGGAAACCATGAGCGACGAGAAAAAAAGCTACCGCCAGCGGCGGCAAGGGCGCAAGGAGTTCGAGTGCCATTGCTGCCGCAAGATCCTGCCCTTCTGCTGGAATTGCCCGTGCGGCTTCCAGATCTGCGACGCCTGTTTTCAGGAGAACAAGTGGGGGATCAGCAACGGCCCCACCTGGGTCTGCCCGGACTGCGGCCGGGTGCGGATGATGTGAACGAAAAGCGGGGGGAGGCGGCAAAGCCGCTTGTGGAAGGGGATGGGTTGGCGCTACAATAGAAACATGACCACAGACAACAATTTTTTCGACAGCCGCAAATGCCAGCGCTACCGGGTCAAGGATGGCCTGATCGCGCTGGATTCCGTGTTCGGCGAGCTGATCGACATCAGCTTCGGCGGCCTTTCCTTCCGGTACAGCGCCTATGAGAACCTGCTCAAGAAGCCGATGGAGTTCGGCATCATCTTTGGCGGCGAGACCCTCTATTTCGACAACATCCCGCTGGAAAGCATCACCGATCTGCCCCTCGACGAGGGGGAAGAGGGCGGGGTGCGCCGGCGCGGCATGCAGTTCGGCGAGCTGAACGAGGAGGATTACTCCCGCCTGGCCCGCTTCATCCGCGAACACACCGAGAAAGGCGAGCGGCGCTGACGGGACGTTGCAAAGGTCAGCCCCGACCTTTTGCGGCAGTCTGCTAAAGGATCTTGCGCGGCCGGTCGAGTTCTTCCGGCCCGCCGAGCCGGTAGAGCCGGATCTTGCGGCTGCGGGGGAATTCCCGCCGCAGCATGGCATCGAGCAGCCGCGGCAGTTCACCGAGGGTGGTGGTCTGCTCCTCCTCCCGGTAGCCCCGCTCCCGCACCCATACCGCATTTCCCTCCCGTTTCAGCAGGTCGATTCCCCGGTTCCGCTTGTAGGAGAGCACGCTGAGGCCGGCGGGCGCGTTCGTTTTTCCAAGCGCCGCCAGCACCTCCCGCAGCACGCTCTCGCTGTTGACGAGGGCCATGGCGGTTCAGTCCCGCGGTGACGGGGCTGCGGACTTCCTGGCAAAAAGCTGGCAGTGCATGCCGGAGCTGGCAAAAACGGTGACCGCCGGATACTGCGCGGACTTGAATCCCAGTGCCCGGCAGCCATAGGGAAAGGCGGGCTCGTGGGTGACGTAGAAATGGCGGCACGCCATGCAGTTGGGCCGTTCCGTGGGGGTGGCGTTCACGAGGTCTGCGGTTCCTCCCGGCGGGCGGTGGCGGCAAGGCCGGAGAGAAGCGCGAAGCGGCCCAGGGGCACCACCTCGCAGGGGAAACTTTCGACAAAGACCGGGTGGTCGCAGAGGCCGCCGGAGAGGTAGAGTTTGTCCGGCTCGCCGGCAAAGCGGTGGGCGTTCAGGGCGATGCCGCGCACAAAGCGGGCCACGGCCTCGGCCACCGGCACGCCGGCGATCACCGCGTCGAAGATGTCGCTCATGCCCAGCACCCCGCAGGTGACGGAGAAGGTCTGGAGCGGCAGCGGCATCCGCTCGCGGTCGAGATTGTAGTAGCGCTCCAGCAGCTCGATGGTGAAACCCATGGAGGCGCCGCATTCGGCGTTCCAGCCCATGTCCTTGAGGCGGCCTCCCTGCATGCGGACGAACTTGATGTCGCGGCTGCCGCAGTCGAGGAGCAGAAAATCCGGCTGGGCGATGAGTGCCTCGCCGCCGCGGGCCAGGGCGATCAGTTCGTTGACGTAGTGGCGGGCGTAGCGTTTGCCGTTGTGGCCGGTGGCCCAATCCACGGCAAGGTCGGGCGGCAGATCCTTGGTGGGGACGATGGCGGGCTCCTGGCCGCCGGCGGTGGTGTCGAGCAGCTTGGTGTAGGAGGTGCCGAAATCGCCGAGCATCATGGCCTGCCCCCCGCGAGTTCGAGGAAGGCCTCGATCTTTGCCTTGGCGCTGCTCGTGGTGTGGGCGTCGAGATCGAGGTAGAGGCCATGGGGATGGCGGCCGGCCAGGTGGCGGGCCAGGGCGGTCTTGGCGCAGAAGGACTGGGCAAAGAAGACGGTGGGCACCGTGGCGTCCATCTCCGTTTCGAGTTCGTGGTCCGCCGGGGTCTTGTTCTCCATGCAGCGGGTCCAGCCGTGGACGTGGGTGGTGTTCGGGAAGAGTTCGAGGATGCTGAAATCTCGCGGCGGCACTCCCCAGAAGCTGGCAGTGGGCGCGGCAAAGGGCGGCGGGTCGGCCGGTGGCGCCGCGACCCGAACCCCGGCGGTGATCCGTTGCAGCTTCGCAAGAAGCGGCAGGCCGCTTGCCGAGATCGGGTTGCCCAGCCGCTCCTGGTCGGTGTTTTCCGTGGCGATAACGGGGATCGCGAGGCGTTGCGCAAGAATCCGGGCGGTGTAGCGGGCCGCGTCGCACTTGCCGGCGCCGGTGTCGATGAAGATCGCATCGAGCGGCAGAGCCAGGGCGTTGACCACGGCGGTGCGGAGGATGGCGCAATAGACCGTGGGCAGAAAGGGGGTGGCGCTTTCAAGATTGGCCCGGACCAGCGGCTCGTCGAGGTCGAGGATCTCCACCCCCTGTTCGTTCAGCGCCGCGATCACCGCCCGCGGCGGCACCCCGACAATGCCGGCCCGCCGCAGCCGCTGCCAGGGAATTTCCCGCCCGCCGGGCCGCAGATCAGTGGTCATGCCGCCGGATGAGGTAGAGGCCCACTCCGCCGCCCACGAGGTGAATCGACCACGAGGCCAGCAGCGGCGGCAGGTAGGCGGCGTGGGCCATGGCCTGGGTGGCGCTCCAGATCCCCCAGGCGGCAAAGGCGAGCCCGCTGCTCACCGGGATGGCCAGCGCCAGATCGCGGCCCCGGCTGCGGTGCATGGCCAGCAGCACCGGCAGGCCAAGGAGCAGGAGCGGCAGGCCGAGGAAGATGTAGGAGAGCTTCTTTTGCAGCAGGGTCCAGGCCTCGCTGGCCATGGGCTTCTCGGCGGCCATGGCGGCGGCGATCAGCTGCGAGATCGACTTTTCCTGGGCCTTGTAGGGAGGGATGAAGAAATCCTCCGGCGACTCCGGCAGCGGCACGGTGCGGCTGGTGAAGAGCTGCACCTCGTGGCGCTGGTCCGGCAGCATGGTCTTGAACTGGCCGTCGCGGAAGGTCCAGACCCCCTTCTCCCAGGTGGCCTGGCTGGCGGTGAGCAGGGTGGCCAGCCGGAATTCGCGGTCCCAGGTGGTGTAGGTGAAATCGGCGAAGCGGTTTTCGTTCGGCATCGGCCGGACAAAGGAGTAGATGCCGTCCTTGCCCCGGAAGTAGGTGCGGCCGTCGCGCTCGATCCCCTTGGGGGTCTGGCTGTTGACCTCCTCGTACCAGATCCGGTTGGTCTCGGCCAGGGTGGGCGGCAGCAGCCACTGGCTGATGCCGAGGGTCAGCACCACGAAGAGGAGGCTCGCGGCAAAGAGCGGCCGGATGATGCGGGTGGCCGGGATGCCGCTCGCCTTCAGGGCCATGAATTCGTGGTGGTGGTTCAATATCCCCAGGGTGACGATGCCGGCCAGCAGGATCGAGACCGGGATCATCTGTTCGTAGATCAGGGGAATCTTGAGCAGCAGGTATTTGACCGCGAGACCGATCCCCTTTTTCGCCTCCATGAAGTTGTCCACCCGCTCGAAGAAATCGACCAGCAGGTAGATGGCGAGCAAGCCGCCCAGCACCAGGCAGAGGTTGCGGGCGAACTGGAGGATGAGGTAGCGGTCGAGGAGTTTCATGGCGCAGCCTTTGGCCGCCGCCAGGGCAGCCGTTCGCCGAGGCTGGCGCCGAATTCGATGAGGCGATCGTAGAGCGGCGTGGTCTCCCGGGCCACCTGGCGGACGAAAAAGAAGGTGAGGAGCGCGAAGAGGAGGTTGGGCAGCCAGACCAGCATCTCCACCGGCAGCCGGGAGGCCTCCCCGGCAAAGCCTTTGGCCGCGGTGAGCAGGACGTAGTAGAGGATGAAGATCAGCAGCCCCAGCGGCACGCCGATGGAGCGGTGGGCCGGCCGGCCCACCAGGGTGAGCGGCAGCCCGAGGAGGGTCAGGATGAAGCAGCCCACCGGCAGGGCCAGCCGCTCATGGAACTCGATGAGGTAGCTCACGCGGTCCTGGGGGATGACCTCGGGCCTGGCCGCCTCGGCCCGCAGCTGGCCCATGGTCATGCCGTTCTTGCCGACCCGGGTGAGGGTGTCGCCCGCCACCGCGGTGGGGGCCTGCATGGGCAGGCTCAGGGTGTAACTGCGGAAGTGCATGGTCTGGGTCTTGGGGCCCAGGGCCCGGTGCAGGGTTCCTTCGCCGAGGCGCAGGGTGATCTGCAGGGTGGCGGCGTCGGCGGTGAGCGAGCCGGTTTTCGCCAGGACCGTCACCGGGGTCTTGGGGTCGCGCAGGTCGGAGACGTACACCCCCTGCCAGGTGCCGCTCTGCGGGTCCACGTGGTCGGCGTAGAGCACCACCTGCTTGATCCCCTCGCTGAACTGCTTTTCCTGCATGCCGCGGTCGATCCGTTCCTTGGCGAGCTGGAAGAAGAGCTTCTTGCTGGCGATGGTGCCCTGGGGCAGCAGGAAGATGCCAATAGAGGCGGTGAGCAGCGCGGTGCAGAGGGCGATGAGGCCGACGGCCGGCAGCATGCGGTAGAGGCCGATGCCGTTGGCCTTCAAGGCCATGACCTCGTTGTCGTTCACCATGCGGGTGATGGCGATGATGGCGCCCATCATGCTCGCCATGGGGATGGAGAAGAGGAGCAGGTTGGGCGTGAGATAGGTGCAGAGGCGGAGGAAATCGCCGATGCCGACCCCGAAGTCGAAGATGATGTTCAGGAGCGGCACCAGCCGGCCGAGAAAGAGAACGGCGACCAGGATGAGCAGACTGGCGAAGAAGGGCGCCAGGATCTCGGTGGCCAGGTATGTGAGCAGGAGCAGAGGCATGGTCGGCGGCTCGGGGAATTTTCCTCAACAGATACCACAAAAGCGGGGAGCGGGCATCCTCTTTCGTGGCAGGAGTCGCCGGGGACCGGGGCGGGTCAGCCGGCGAACCAGTGCGCCCGGCGGGCGAGCAGGGCACCCAGCGCCACCAGCGGCAGGCCCACGCCGTTGCTGAGTCCTACGTAGAGCAGCGCGCTCTTCCATTTCCCCACCTCCCAGAGTTGCAGGGTTTCGAGGCCGAAGGTGGAAAAGGTGGTGAAGCCGCCGAGCACGCCGGTGAAGAGGAAGAGGCGCCAGGTCGGGGCCAGGCGGGTGCCCTCGAAAATGGTCCAGAGAAAGCCGATGGCCAGGCAGCCCAAAAGATTGATGACGAGGGTGCCCACCGGAAAGTTGGGGCCGTCGGGCCGCTGCACCGCGAGAAAGAGGAGATAGCGCGACACGGCGCCGATGCCGCCGCCGAGGCAAATGGCCATGATGTGGAGCATGATCCTTGTCCGCCTTGAAGGAATTTGCTATGTCATACCCTGAAGCGGCAATCCCGTCAATCGTCGCGCGCCGGAAGCGCGCATTACCTTGAGGAGCAGGAGCATGGCAACCCCGCTGGTGGAAACAGTGGCCGTGACAGCCGCGCCGCCGAGCCTCGGCGACAACACCGGCGACGTGGATCGGCTGAAGCGCGCCCTGCCGGCGGGAACGGCGGTGGTGGTGCCCTTCGGCCGGCTGGCCAAGGTGGGGGCTCGCTTCCGCGCCGCGGGTTTTGCCGGCGCGGCGGTGGTGAACCGTCTGGCCGGCGGGGCCGAACTGGTCGATTTTCTGCCCGCCATGCCGGAGCGGCTGCCGGCCATGGCGCTCGATCTCGGCACCACCCATCTCGAGGCGACCCTGATCGATCTTGCCACCGGCGCCCGCCTGGCCAGCGCCACCCGGCCAAACAGCCAGGCCGAGCACGGCGCCGACATCCTCTCCCGCATCCATTTCGCCGCGAAAGGCGAGGGGCTTCATGCGCTCCAGCAGGCGGTGGCGGCCGACATCAACGGTCTGGCCTCGACCCTGGCCGCGCAGGCCGGAATGGCTCCCGAGGCGATCCGCGCCCTGAGTGTGGCCGGCAACACCACCATGGTCCACCTTTTCCTCGGCCTCGACCCTTACCACCTCTGCCGCGAGCCCTACATTCCCCTGGTCAACGCCCCGGACCCCTGCCATGGCGCCGACCTCGGCCTCGCCATCCATCCGGCCGCGCCGGTCTGGGTATTGCCCAGCATCGGCAGCTACTTCGGCGGCGACCTCATCGCCGGCATCGTGGCGAGCAACCTCGACCAGGAGGCGACCACCAGCATGCTCATCGACGTCGGCACCAACGCCGAGGTGGTGGTGGGCAACCGCGAGTGGCTCATCGCCTGTGCCGGCGCCGCCGGCCCGGCGCTGGAGGGCGGGGTGGCCAGGATGGGCATGCGCGCCGGCCCCGGCGCCATCGACCAGGTGGCGGTCGATCCGGAAACTCGGGCGATTCGCTACCGCACCATCGGCGAGGAAAAGCCGCGCGGCCTCTGCGGCTCCGGGATCATCGACCTCGTGGCCGGTCTCTATCTCGCCCGGATGATCGACATCCGCGGCAAGTTCCGGCCCGCGGCCATGGGCGAGCGGCTCGTTGCCGGTGCCGATGGCCCGGCCCTGGTGGTGGCCCCGGCCGCCGAGGCGGCCGGCGGCCAGCCCGTCCTCCTTTCCCAGGTGGACCTCGACGCCCTCATGCGCTCCAAGGCGGCAATGTACTCCATCCTCACCACCCTCATGAACCAGGTGGGCATGCCTTTCAGCGCCCTGCACCGCATCTTCGTCGCCGGCGCTTTTGGCCGCCACATCGCCCCGCGCCAGGCCATCGTCCTCGGCATGCTGCCCGACCTGCCCCTTGAGACCTACCAGGCCATCGGCAACAGCTCGCTTGCCGGCGCGGAACTGGTCCTCGCGGACGGCGAGGCCAGAAGCCGCGCTCTGGGGCTCGTTCGCAGGATCACCTACCTGGAATTGAACGTGAATCAGGAGTTCATGATCCGCTTTTCCGGTTCCCGCTTCATCCCCCACACCGACCACCACCTCTTCCCCTCGGTGCCCTTCTACAACGAGGAATAGGGGCCGGTTGCGTGCCGGGGCCGGACATGGTATAGAGGGGCCTTCGTTGGTGAGGTGCCGGGGCGAAAGCCGGCAGGAGAACGGGGAGAGCATGGCCACGACGAACGGTACGGCGCTCTTGGGGCCCAACCCCAACCGCAAGCGGAACTCGAAGAAGACGGCCAAGGAGCGGTTGCAGGAACTCCTGGCGGTCTTCGACAAGGAAGACACCGTCCTGGTGGTGATCAATGCCGACCCGGACGCCCTGGCCAGCGCCATGGCGCTGCGGCGCCTGCTGCGCTACCGGGTGAAGGCGGTCACCATCGCCTATCCCAACGAGATCCGGCGGCTCAACAACCTGGTCATGGTGGATCTCCTGAAGATCCCCATCGAACGGCTCCACACCGTGAAACCCGCCGAGTTCAGCAAGCGGGTGATGCTCGATTCCCAGCCCACCCATCTGCCCTGCTTCGAGACCCTGGCCTGCCACGTGGTCATCGACCACCATCCCGCCACCAAGGGGTGGCTCGCCCAGTTCGTCGATATCCGCAAGGATTTCGGCGCCACCGCCTCAATGATGGTCGAATATCTGCGGGCCGCCGGGATCAAGCCTTCGGTGCCGCTGGCCACCGCCCTTTTTTACGCGGTGAAGGTCGATACCAACAACTTCGAGAAGAAGGCGACCCTGGCCGACGCCATCTCCTTCCGCTACCTCTTCAAGCTCGCCAACCAGAACCTGGTGAGGAAGATCGAACTCTCCTCCCTCCGGCGCTCCGAACTGAACTACTTCAAGCTCGCCTTGAACGAGATGCGGGTCACCAAACAGCGCCTCTACGTCCACCTGGGCCGGGTGCCGAGCCCGGACGTGCTGGTGCTCATCGCCGATTTCCTGAAGCAGGTGCACGACGTGGCCTGGGTCTTCGTCTCCGGCGTGCACGGCGAGAAGCTGGTGGTGATCTTCCGCTGCGACGGCTACAAGAAGAACGCCGGCCGCCTGGCGGAGAAGGTCTTCAGCCAGATCGGTTCGGCCGGCGGCCACCGCGAGGCGGCTCGGGCCGAGGTGCCGCTCAGGAACCTCGACAGGGAAGGGGCGGATTTCTCGACCCGCACCCTGGAGCGTCTCACCACCAAGCACCTTTAGGCCACCGTTGCGGCTTTTTGTCGCACCTCCTCCGGTCCGGCGAATTTTGTCGCCCCCCGTCTTGCTTTTTGCCCGCCCCCTCTTCATAATGGCAATACCTGTTCCGAATCAGCCGCAACCTCCTGGTGAACCAGCGCCCTATGAAGCTGAAACCCAAGGTTCTTTCCATCATCCTGGCCGGCGGCCGGGTGGACGAACTCAATGTCCTCACCGCCCACCGGCCCAAGTCCGCGGTGCCCTTCGGCGGCTTTGCCCGGGTCATCGACTTTCCCTTGAGCAACCTCATGCACTCCGGCCTGGAACTGGTGGCGATCCTGAGCCAGTACCGGAGCTTTTCCCTCATCAGCCACATCGGCATCGGTGGCGCCTGGGACATGATCGGCCGCTACCGCGGGGTTTCGATCCTGCCCCCCTATCAAGGGGCCGGCCAGGGCGGCTGGTACCGGGGCTCGGCCGACGCGGTCTTCCAGAACCTCGACTTCATCCAGTTCCACAACCCCGAGACCATCCTGATCCTCTCCGGCGACCACGTGTACAACATGGATTACCGCGAGATCCTCGCCTACCACCGGGAGAAGGAGGCGGACTGCACCATCGCCTGTCTCGAAGTGCCGCTCGACAAGGCGTATCGCTTCGGAGTGGCGGAGATCGACGACGAGGATGGCGAGCGCGGCGGCCGGGTGGTGCAGTACCAGGAAAAACCGGAAGAGGCCCGCTGCAACTGGGCCTCGATGACGGTTTACTGCTTCCGGCCGCAGGTGCTCTACGATCTCCTGGCGGTGAACGCCCGGGAGGACGACTCCTTCGAGTTCGGCCGCAACATCATCCCCCGCCTGATGGAGGGCGGTTACCGGGTCTATGGCTCCAAGTTCTACGGCTACTGGGGCTACACCCGCACCATCGACGAATACTGGCAGACCAGCATGGACCTCCTGGGGCCGGCGCCCAGGATCAGGATCGAGGAATGGGGCATCCGCACCAACCTCGACCACCGCCGGACCTGCGATTGCCAGCCGCTCAAGGTGGGGCCCGGCGCGGCCATCCACAACAGCCTCGTTTACAACGGCTGCCTCATCGAGGGCACGGTGGAGAATTCGGTGCTCTTTCCCGGCGTGCACGTGAAGCCGGGGGCCGTGGTGCGCGATTCGGTGCTCTTCTTCAACAACGTGGTGGGCCGCGATTGCCGGCTTGAAAAGGTGGTGAGCGACGTCAACGTCACCTTCGGCAACGGCGCCCGTCTGGGCGAGCCGGGCGACCCCCTGGCCAAGCGGGCCACGGTGGTCGGCTGGAACAACCAGATCCCCGACGGGGTCGCCGTCGGCGCCGGCGCGACCCTCTATCCGGGGCTCTCCCCCGATCAACTGGCGCGGGCGGCAATCGCCCCCGGCGAGGTGGTGCGATGAGCCGCGACGACGACAAGACCCTGGTCCTGTTGCTCGCCGGCGGGGTGGGCAGCCGGCTCAACAACCTGGTCCAGACCAGGGCCAAGCCGGCGGTGCCTTTTGCCGGCATCTACCGGATCATCGACTTCAGCCTTTCGAACATCATGAACGCCGGCTTCAGCCAGGTGGGGGTGCTCACCCAGTACAAGCCGCTGTCGCTCATGCACCACATCGGCACCGGCGAGGCGTGGGACTTCACCGGCCGCACCCGCGGGGTGAAGATCCTGCCGCCGCGCACCGGTTCCAGCGATTCCGACTGGTACAAGGGCACGGCCGACGCGGTGCGCCAGAACATCGACTTCATCAAGGCGCATCCTTCGAAGGAACTCATCATCCTCTCCGGCGACCACATCTACCGCATGGATCTGGACGACATGCTCCATTTCCACCGCCGCAAGAAAGCGGACATGACCATCGGCATGATGGTGGTGCCGCGGGAGTTGATCCACCAGTTCGGCGCCGGCATCACCAACGAGGAGGGCCGCATCGTCGAGTGGGAGGAGAAGCCCAAGGTGCCGCGCACCGATCTGGCCTCCATGGGTATCTACGTCTTCGACACCGCCTACCTGCTGCGGATGCTCGAAACCTTTCGCGACGACCTCGACTTCGGCATGGACATCATTCCCAAGGCCATTGCCACCGACCAGGTCTTTGCCTATCCCTTCCGCGGCTACTGGCGCGACGTCGGCACCATCCAGGCCTACTGGGAGGCGAACATGGATCTGCTGCGGCCCGATGCGCCCATTGCCCCGGAGGCATGGGGCATCCGACCCAACCCCCACGCCGAGGGCCGCCCGGCCGACCGCACCCCGGCCCGCTTTGCAGGCGGCTGCACCGTGCGGAATTCCCTCATCGCGGCGGGCTGCTTCATCGAAGGTACGGTGGTCAACTCGGTGCTCTCGCCAGGGGTCAGGGTGGCCAAGGGGGCGGTGGTGCGCGACTCCATCCTGCTCCACGACTGCGTGGTCGGCGAGGGCACCGTGGTCGATCTCGCCATCCTCGACAAACGGGTGGTGGTGGGGCAGGGCGCGGTGGTGGGCCATGGCGACGACAAGAACGTGGCCAACCGCGAGCAGCCCAAGCACCTCTATACCGGCATCACCCTGATCGGCAAGGGCGCCGAGGTGCCGCCAGGCACCACCATCGGCCGCAACTGCGTGGTCGCGCCCTACCGCAAGGGTGGCGACTATCCCGGCGCCCATCTCGCCAGCGGCGAATCGGTCTGACCGAATCACCCTTGACCTGATTAACCTCTAAGGT
>JBFLYY010000334.1:0-5443 GCA_040756495.1 Thermodesulfobacteriota bacterium
AGGAGGAGGATTGCCACGGCGCCCAGGATCACGGCGCCAAGGACAAAGGATCCGATAAGGGTGGGATTCGCCTGTCTGCTCATGCCGCTCCTCTGATAACTGTCCAGCAGCACCACATCTGCCTCGTCATCGGTCTGCTCATGTGCAATGGCACACTTCGCAACCCTCTTCCTCGCATCTGTGGCACTTCCGAACAGTTATAGCCCATATTTTCCCTCATGCCGCTCCTCTGGTGAGAAAATGGCGTACCCTGGGATCGCCGGAGACGATCGCCGCCTTGGGGTTGCCGGTGTCGATCATGGTGTGGGTTTCGGTGTCCAGGAAGACCGAATTGGTGCCGATGCCGAGGATGCTGGCCAGCTCGTGGGTGATCACCACGACGGTCGTCTCCAGGCTGTCGCGCAGTTCCAGGATCAGGTCGTCGAGGCGCCTGGCGGTGAGGGGGTCAAGGCCGGAAGAGGGCTCGTCGATCACCAGGATGTCCGGGTCGAGGGCCATGGCGCGGGCCAGGCCCGCCCGTTTCTTCATGCCGCCGCTCAGTTCGGCCGGATAGAATTCCTCAAAACCGGCCAGCCCAACCAGGGCCAGCTTGAAGGAGACGATTTCTCCGATCCGGCGCGGGGGCAATGCCGTGTACTCCTTGAGCGGCAGGGCGACGTTTTCCGCCAGGGTGAGCGAACTCCAGAGGGCCCCGCCCTGGAACATGATGCCGAGTCGCCGCTTGAGCCGTTCCTGTTCTTCCGGCTCCACGTTCCAGAAATCCTCGCCGCCATAAAAAACCGTGCCTTTGGCCGGACGTTGCAGACCGATCAGGGCCCGCATCAGGGTCGTTTTGCCGCAGCCGTTGCCGCCCATGACCACAAAGATATCTCCTTTGTTGACCACGAAATTGAGGTCGCGCTGGATGACGAACTCGCCATAGGCCATGGTCAGGTCGCGGATCTCGATCTGCGGGGCGGGCGTGGCGTTCATATCCCCAGCCTATAGTAGATGATGGTCATCAGCGAGGCCGAGATGGTGATGAGCAGGATGGCGGTCACCACGGCCGAGGTCGCCGCCTCGCCCACCGCCTCGGCGCTTCTGCCGCACTGCATCCCGCGCAGACAGCCGGCATAGGCGACCATGGCCCCATAGACGCTGCCCTTCGAAAGCCCCACCAGAAAATGCTTCAACTCCAGGGCTCGCAGGGTTTCGGTGTAGTACTCGAACAGACCGATGTCGAAGATGGTGGTCGAGACCAGCAACCCGGCCAGCATGCCGACGAAGCCGGAGTAGAGGGTCAGGAGCGGCACCATCAGCATCAGCGCCAGCATCCGGGGCAGAACCAGGAAATCGACCGGCGAGATGCCGAGGGTTCTGAAGGCGTCGATCTCCTCGTTGACCTGCATGGTGCCGAGCTGGGCCGCGAAGGCCGCGCCGGTGCGGCCGGCGATGATGATTCCGGTCATGAGCGCGCCCACCTCGCGCACCATGCCGATGGCCACCAGATCGGCGATGAAGATCTGGGCGCCGACCAGCCGGAGCTGATCCGCCCCCAGATAGGCCAGGATGAGGCCGACGAGAAAGCTGATGATCGAGACGATGATGAGCGCCCGCGGGCCGACCTCCTCGATCTCCCACCAGAGGTCGCTCAGGCGGAAGCGGGCCCGGCCGCGGAGCAGCCGGCCAAAGGAGAGGGTGATCTCGCCGAGGAAATGGAGCATCGTGGGGGCGCCGCGAAAGAAGGCAAGAGTTGCCGTGCCGATCCGGAAGAGCAGGCTCTCCCCGGCGCCGCTGCGCCTGGTCGCCTTCTGTTCGGGAACAGCGGCGGCCATGGCCAGGAGATGGCGAACCCCCTTGGGCAATCCCTCCTGATCGACGCGGATGCCGCGCTCGGCGCAGAGGGCGAAGAGGGATCGGAGAAAGGCGAGGAAGCCGGTGTCCCAGGCAGCGAGTTGCGCGGTGTCGAAGGAAAGGAGGCGGAGCCCCTCTCCCTGTCCGGCCAGGATCTCCCCGGGTGCGGGCAGGTTCTGATCCAGAGTCCAGCCGCCGCCGCAGGAGAGTTCCAGCAGACCGTCACCGCTGCGGCGCGTATCGAGCCGCCATTTCCTCTCGCCTCTGTTCTGGGCCATGGGGCACGACCAGCGTGTTCCTTCCCGGTTGAGGAGCTGTCAGGGAGATGGTTACAGGCGGTTGTTCGGGCGTATTCCCAAGCGCGCACCCGAAGATTGCACAGGGCAATCCATCCTTTCTCATCATCTTGGGGGAATCGTCCCGGCGCTGTCAATCGGAAAACAGGGGGTCTCTCCGCGGATGATCCCCAATGGTGCGCTTTCCCGGTTCAATCCGGGAATTGGTTTCGTGGCGGCGTGACTTATGGTAAAATAATTCCGTGGAAAATCGAGGGTGCGGGCCGAGCCTGCACAAGGAGGTGGGTTATGGTACTTGATCCGATCAGCGCGACCCAGACGGCAACCCGGGCGGAGCGGCCCGACGCCACGGTGGCGGCCAACGAACCGGAGCGGGTGCGGCCCGAAAGGCCGGAGACCGGCCAAACCAGCGAGGCGGCCTCCGCCGTGGTGGCCAACCTCTCGGCCGCGGCCAAGGAGACCGCCCGCCCGGTGAACGAGGCGCAGCAGGCGGCGGACGAGAGCCGGGCCAGGGAGGCGGTGCAGGCGGCGGAGCAGCGTGTCCGCGACCAGCAGGATGCGGCGGCGAATGCGGCCCGCGCCCAGGAAAAGGCGCGCAGTTCGCGGCTCGACGTCGTGGTCTGATTCTCGAATTCCAGGAAACGGTGATGTTTCAAGAGGGAGGCTGTGGCCTCCCTCTTCTGTTGGCGGCTAAAACCCCAACTCCTTGAGCATCCGCGGGTTCTTGGTCCAGTCCTTCTCCACCCGCACCCAGAGTTTGAGCAGCACCTTCCGGTCGAGGAGTTCCTCGATATCCCTGCGCGCCGCCTGGCCGATCGCCTTGAGCATGGCGCCTCCCTTGCCGATGATGATCCCCTTCTGCGAATCCTTTTCCACGATGATGGTGGCGTGGATGGTGGTGAGCCCTTTCAGTTCGTCCTCCTTGAAGCTCTCGATGGTCACCGCGGTGGAATAGGGCACTTCGTCCCGTGTCTTCAAAAAGACCTTTTCCCGGATCATCTCCGCCACAATGAAGCGTTCGGTGGCGTCGGTGGGGATTTCTTCGGGGTAGAGGCGCGGCCTGACCGGCAGCAGGCGGCAGAGTTCCGCGATGAGCAGGCCGGTGCCGTCGCTGGTGAGGGCCGAAAGGGGGATCACCGCGGTGAAGGGGTAGAGTCCCTGGTAGGCGGTGATGACGGGGAGCAGCTTCTCCTTGCTCACGGTGTCGATCTTGTTGATGACGAGCACCACGGGCTGCCCCTCTTTGGGCAGGTATTCGGGCGGGGTCTTGCCCGGCAGCGGCATGGTGACGTCGACCATGAAGACCACCGCATCCACCTCGGCCAGGGTGGTGAGCGCGATCTTGACCATCTCGAGGTTGAGCGGGTCGCGGGCCTGGTGGATGCCCGGGGTGTCGAGCAATACGATCTGATACTCCGGCCCGTTCACCACGCCGACGATGCGGTTCCTTGTGGTCTGCGGCTTGGGGCTGACAATGGAGATCTTCTGGCCAAGGAGGCTGTTCAACAGCGTCGATTTGCCGACGTTGGGCGGGCCGATCAGGGCCACGATGCCGGATTTGACCTCAGGGATTTGGGGCATAGGGTGCTCGCAACGGTGGGTTGATTCCGCCACTATAGCCGGTTTGGGCCTGGGCCGCTTGCAGAATCGGAGAGAGGGGGTGCTGTGGGCGCGCCATCATAGTTGATGACAAGGGGGGGAAATCCTGGTAGCCTGCGCACCTTTCCGTTCCGTCCAAACCCTGTACACGACGCACATGGCAGCCATCGGCAGAATCGTTGAATACATCGAGCACGGCAAGTTTTACTGCGCCGTGGTTCTGGAGGAGTCGGCCAGGCGGCTGCGGATTTTGAATCAGCACGGCCGCGAGACGAATCTTCCCGAAGCGCGGGCTATCCACCAGAGCAGGGTGGCGCTGCCGCAGGGCCTGAGCCGCGACGAGATGCAGGTGCGGCTCAAGGAGACCGACCAGCACCGCCAAGCCTTCATGGCCGCGGTGGATCTCGCCGAGGTCTGGGAGCTGGCCAAGGAGAACGCCGATTCCCTTTTTGCCCCCACCTTCCTGGCCAGCCTCGTCTTCGGCGAGGAGCCGGACGACGACCAGGTGGCCGCCTTCCTGCGCGCCATCTTCCTCGACCGCCTCTACTTCAAGTACAAGGATGGCGGCATCGCCGTCCACCACCCCGAAGTGGTGGAGCAACTGCGGGCCAAAGTGGAGAAGGAGGCAGAGCGCGAGGCTCTGCTCGGCCGGGGCGCGGAAAATCTGCAAAGGCTGGCCAGGGGTGAGGAACTCGCGGCGCAATGGCCGGAGCGCGACCTCTGTCTCCGGTTGGTGGCGGATTTCTATCTCCTCGGCAACGAGGCGCCCGAGGCCGCACTGGCCAGGGAGATGCTCAAGGCGGCCGGCCTCACCCGGCCCCACGACCCCTATCATCTCCTGGTCAAGGCCGGGGTCTGGCAGCCGGACGAGAATATCCCCCTGCTGAAGAGCGGGATTGGTGCCACCTTCGGCGAGGAGCTGCTTCGCCTGGCCCAGGTGGAGGAACCAACGGTCGAGGAGCTGCTGGCCGACCCGCGCCGCCGCGACCTCACCCACCTGCCGCTCCTGACCATCGACGGTGCCGAGACCCGCGACTTCGACGACGCCCTCCATGTGGAGAAGCTGGCGGATGGCTTTCGGGTGGGTATCCACATCTCCGACGTGGCCCTCTACGTGAAGCCTGGCGATCCGATCTTTGCCGAGGCGATGCGTCGCGTCACCTCGATCTATTTCGACGATCAAGCGGTGCCCATGCTGCCCCGCGCCCTCTCCGAGGGGGTGTGCAGCCTGATTGCCGGCCGGCCCCGGGCCGCGATGAGCTTTCTCGTGGAACTCTCGGCCGATGGCGAGGTGCGGGGCTGCGAGATCGTGCCCAGCGTGGTGCGGGTAGAGCGCCAGCTCACCTACCCCCAGGCCGAGGGGATGATGGAGCAGGACGAACCCCTGCGGCTGCTCCGGGACTTGAGCCGCCGTCTCCAGCACCGCCGCATCCGGAACGGGGCGGTGCTCCTGCCGGTCCCCGATGTGGTGCTCCGCATCGGCAAGGATGGCGTGCCCGAGGTGAGCCTCGCCGATGTGGACAGCCCGGCCCGTTTGCTCGTGGCCGAGTTCATGGTTCTGGCCAATACCCTGGCTGCCGAGTTCGTGGCCGGCCGGGCAGCGCCTGGCCTCTTCCGGGTGCAGGACGAGCCCTACCAGCGGGTGGTGCAGGGCTACCAGCGCGACCTCTTCGCCATCTGGCGTCAGCGCAAACAGCTCAAGCCCGGCCAGCTTC
>JBFLYY010000335.1:0-5107 GCA_040756495.1 Thermodesulfobacteriota bacterium
TGCTGCCGAAGAATACCCTGCCGCCGGCCATCGCTTCCGGCAAGGCGGCCGCCCACGTGGTGACCACCATCGATCTGCGTCTCCAGCGCGAACTGGAAGGGCGGCTGCAGCATCTCTTGGCGGAGACCAAGGCGCAGAGCGGGGCCGCCCTGGTGCTCCTGCCGGCGAGCGGCGAGATTCTCGCCCTGGCCAGCGCGCCGGTGTACGACCCCAATCGCTTCTGGGCCTTTACCGGCGACGAGCGCAAGAACCGGACCACGGTGGAGCCGATCTATCCCGGTGGCCTGCGTTCCTTCTTCTGGCTCGCCGCGACGCTGGAAAAGGGCGGCAGCGCCGCCCCCGAGGCGCCGGCGGACGAGGGCGGCTCCTCCACGCCGCCGCCGGTCGCAGTGTGGACCGAGGCGCAGGAAGGGGTCTATCTCTCGCCCGAGCTGGCGACCATGGCCGCGCCGGCGGTGCCGATGCCCGCCGAGGAGAAACGGATTTTTGCCCAGCGTATCGGCTTGTGTGGCGAAAGCACCATCGATCTGCCCGAGGGGGCGCTGGTGGCCGGCGGCGACGAGCTGGCCATGATCAGTGCCGCCGGCTCCAAGGCATTGCGCGGGCTGCCCGGGGCCTGCGATCGGATTGCCCTGGGCAATGGCCAGGCGGCCACCGATACCGTGAGCCTCTTGGGTTCGTTTGCCCGGCTGCTTCAGGCAACGCCGGTGGCGCCGCATTTGTTGCTCGGCCTTTCCGATGGACAGCAGCTTTGGAAGGTGCCGCCCGCCGTGCCGGCGGCCAAAGGGGTGGCCCAGTCGGTGAGCGACCAGCTGCGCGGCGCCCTGGACAAACATCCGGGCGGGGTGGTGGTACTGGAGTCGCTGGTGCGCCAGGATCTGCTCTCCGCTCCCCCGGCGGTGGCACCGGCGGCGGGAAGTCCGCCGGCGGCCGCTCCCGAAGCCACGCCCGAGGCACCGCGCTATCACGCGGTGCTGCTGGCTATCTCTCCGGGGCCGCAATCCGGGGTGGCCCTGGCCATCGTCCTGAACGGCGCCCAGCTCGATCTCGGCAAGCCCTCTCCGGCCCGGGGCATGGCCCGGGAGTTGGCCGGCCAGGCGCTGCACTATGCGGCGGAAAAAAGTGCGCCGCCTGCGCGTTCGGTGCTGGCGGCCCAGGAGGCGGGCCACTACAAGAAATGGCTGACCCTCTATCGGGAGCCGGAATATCAGCCCATGACGGCCATGGCGCCGGTGGGCGGCACCATGCCGGACGTGAAGGGGTTCAGCCTGCGCAAGGCCTTGCAGGTGTTGCAGCAGACCGGCCTGCGCTTCAAGGTCACGGGCAGCGGTCAGGTGGTGGGGCAGCAGCCCCATCCGACCACCCCGCTCAAGGGTGTTGACGAGGGATTGCTGGAACTGCGCATGGTGCAGGTGCAATAGGCGACGGGATGGCGGATGAGCGGCGGAAAGACGGAACATATGCGGTTAGCCTGCAGGAGCTGCTGAAAAACGTGACGTATCGTGCCACCAGGGAAATAGCCAAGCTGGCGATCAGCGGCGTGACCTCCGATTCGCGGGCCGTCACCGCCGGCACCCTTTTTGTCGCCGTGGCCGGTACCGCGGTGGACGGCCACGACTATATCGACGACGCGGTGCGCCGCGGCTGCGCCGGAGTGGTGCTGGAAAAGGGGCGCCGCTTAAAGACCAGGGCCTTGCCGCTCGCCATCGAGGTGGCGGACAGCCGCGAGGCCTTGGGTCTCATCGCCGCCGCCTTCTGGCAGGAGCCGGCCCGGCAGATGACCATGATCGGCATCACCGGCACCAACGGCAAGACCACCAGCGCCTACCTGCTGGAGGAGTTGATCCGGCAGGCCGGCGGCAGGCCGGGGGTGATCGGCACCGTCAACTACCGCTACGGTGGCAAGGTGCTGCCTGCCGCCCACACCACGCCGCCGCCCGAGACCCTGCAGCGGTTGCTGCGGGAGATGGCCGACAGCGGCGTGACCCACGTCATCATGGAGGTCTCCTCCCATGCCCTGGAACAGAAGCGCGTGGCGGGGCTCGTTTTCGACGTGGCGCTCTTCACCAATCTGAGTCGCGACCACCTTGACTTCCATGGCGACATGGAGGCCTACTATGCCAGCAAGAAGCGGCTCTTTACCGAATATCTGAAGCCGGGCGGCAGCGCGGTGGTGGTCGATGCCCTGGCCGGAGATCCGTGGGGTGGCCGGCTGCTGACCGAACTGGCCGGCGGCAGAGGGGAGAAAGCGCCGGCCATCCTCCGCTGCGGCCTCGGCGAGGGCGCCGTGGCGCTGCGTTCGGCCCGCGAGGAACTGAGCGGCATGGTCCTGGAGCTGCACACCCACCAGGGCGCCATGACGATCCATTCCCCTCTGGTGGGCGCCTTCAATGTCCGCAACCTGCTGGGGGTGGTGGCCGTGGCCGGCGCCCTTGGCTACGGCCCCGAGGCGATCGCCGCCGGGTTGCAGGGGGCCTCGGGGGCACCGGGCCGGCTGGAGCGGATACCTTCCGCCACCGGCATCGAGGTTTTTGTCGATTACGCCCATACCCCGGACGCCCTGGAGAACATTTTGCGCACCTTGCGCCAGCTCGCCCGGGGGCGCCTGATCGTGGTCTTTGGTTGCGGCGGGGACCGCGACCAGGGCAAACGGCCGCAGATGGGGGCCATCGCCGGCCACCTTGCCGACGTGGCGGTGGTCACCTCCGACAACCCGCGCAGCGAAGAGCCGGGGGCGATCATGGCGGCCATCGAGCAGGGACTCCGGGCCACGGGGATGGCACGGCGGTCCCTGGCCATGTTGCAGTCACATCCGGCCTGGCAGGGCTACGAGGTGATTCCTTCGCGCAAGGCCGCGATCCGGGCGGCCATCTGGCACGCCAATCCGGGGGATATCGTGGCGATCTGCGGCAAGGGCCACGAGGATTACCAGATCGTCGGCAAGAGCAGGCTCTTTTTCGACGATCGCCTGGTGGCGCGGGAAATGCTGGCGATGGTTCGCTGGTAACGGCAGTACGGGGAACAGGGAGAAGAGGGGGAGGCAATGGAGTGTATGGTCAAGGTTGAGAAAGGGGAGAGGGCACCGCGCCGCGGGATGCGGCAGCGGATCGGCCCCGAGGCGGCCGCGGGAGAGAGGCCGGGCTGGACGCTGGCCCAGGTCTTGCTCGCCACCGGCGGCAGGTTTCTGGCCGGTTCCACCGGGGCGGTCTTTGCGCGGATCGTCACCGACAGCCGCGCGGTGGAGCCGGGGGATCTCTTCGTCGCCCTGATCGGCGAAAATTTCGACGGCCACGATTTTGTCGAGCAGGCATTGAAACAGGGCGCAGCCGGCCTGGTGGTATCCAGGCCGCCGGCCGCACCCTCCCGCGCGGCGGTGATCCTGGTGGCGGATACCCAGCGCGCCCTGGGCGATCTCGCCCATTACCGCCGCATGCAGATGGAACAGCTCACCGTGGTGGCGGTGACCGGCAGCTCCGGCAAGACCACGGTCAAGGAGATGGTGAGCGCCATCTTCGAACAGCGCCACAAGGTGCTCAAGACCAAGGGCAACTTCAACAACCTCATCGGCCTGCCCCTTTCCCTGCTGCCGGTGGAGCCGGGCCACGACGTGGCGGTGCTCGAGATGGGAATGAACCGGCCGGGCGAGATCGCACGCCTGGCGGAGATCGCCGAGCCCGATGTCGCCTGCATCACCAACGTGCAGGGGGCGCATCTCGCCGGGCTTGCCTCCATCGAAGGGGTGGCCAGGGCCAAGGGCGAACTCTTCGCCGGCATGAAGGCCTGGGGCACCCTGGTGGTCAATGCCGACGACGTGCGGGTCCGCAAGCTGGCCCGCCCTCTGCGTCACCGCAAGGTCACCTTCGGCCGCAGCGCCAACGCCACGGTGCGGGCCACCCGCATCAAGAGCCTCGGCGAGGAGGGGATGAGCTTCACCCTCCACATCGGCGACTGGAGCGAGCGGGTGCGCCTCGCAAGCCTCGGCGCCCACAACGTCATGAACGCCCTGGCCGCGGCGGCCATGGCCCATGCAGTGGGGCTGGCCCCGGCGGAGATCGCCGCCGGACTTGCCAGCCATCGCCCCTACGACAAGCGCATGCAGATCAGCGTCCTGCCAAGCGGGCTCAAACTCATCAACGACGCCTACAACGCCAACCCTTCTTCGATGCTGGCGGCTCTTGCGGCGGTCCACAACCTCAAGGGCGGCCGGCGGATCGTGGCGGTGCTGGGCGACATGCTGGAACTCGGCAGCCACAGTGTCGCGGCCCATCGGATGGTGGGCGAAAACGCGGCCAGCCTCGACTTCGATTACCTGCTCACGGTCGGCGAATTTGCCGGCGAACTGGTGGCCGGCGCCCGCGCGGGCGGCATGAGCGGCGAGCAGGCGCACGCCTTTGCCAGCAAGGAGGCGATCGTCGCCTGGCTTGCGCAGGCCGTGCAACAAGGGGTGCTCGCCAGCGGCGATCTCATTCTGCTGAAGGGTTCCCGCGGCATGCGGATGGAAACCATCGCCGGCGCCCTCTCCGGGCCGGAGAAGAGGTAAGCGCCGATGCTGTACCATCTGCTCTATTCGTTCCACAACCACGTGAGCGTCCTGAACGTCTTCCGCTACATCACGTTCCGCTGCATCGGCGCCGCGCTCACCGCCTTTCTCATCATGCTGCTGTGCGGCCCCGCCTTTATCCGCATGCTGCAACGGAACCTCATCGGCCAGGTGGTGCGGGACGACGGCCCGGAGAGCCATTTCAGCAAGCGCGGGGTGCCGACCATGGGCGGGATTCTCATCCTCACCGCCATCGTGGTCGCCACCCTCTTGTGGGTCGATCTGGCCAATCCCTTTGTCTGGCTGCTCGTAGGGGTCACCCTCTGGTTCGGCCTGATCGGCGCCTACGACGACTACCGCAAGATCAAGAAAAAGGACAGCCGCGGCCTTTCCGCCCGCGGCAAGCTCGTTTCCCAGTTCCTGGGCGCGGCCCTGGCCGGTCTTGTCCTCTACCAGTTGCCCGGCTTCGACGGCCACTTGAGCCTGCCCTTCTTCAAGGCCACCCGGCCGGATCTCGGCTGGTATTACGTGATCTTCGCGGTGCTGGTGGTGGTGGGCGCCTCCAAC
>JBFLYY010000336.1:0-2440 GCA_040756495.1 Thermodesulfobacteriota bacterium
GGGGAACTTGCTCACCCCCTCGGCCGCCACGCCGTGGTCGCCGGCAAAGGTGAGGATCACCTTCCTGCCGATGGGCGGGGCCATGGCGCCGCGCATGGCGCACACCTGGGCGGCCAGTTCCTCCAGGCGGCCCAGGCTGCCCTGGGGCTTGGTGAGGTTGTCGAGCCGCTTCTGGGCCGCCTCTCTCGCGGCCGGGTCGATGGGCTGGATGGCAGCGCAGAAGTGCGCGAGTTCGTGTGCGGTCTGCATCAATCAACACTCCGGGCAAAGGGTTGCCACAGCTCCGCGAGCACTTCGCAGGAGCGGCGCAGGGAGTCGAATTTATACATCTCCAGGGTGAGCACCCCGCGAAAGCCGCCGGCAGCAAGGGACTGGCCCACGGCAACGAGATGGTTCGCCTGGTCGAGGCCCAAAGGCCGGTGGTCGCGGCCGTCACGCACCCCGTGGAGATGAAGATGGCGGGCAATGGGCGCGGTCTCCACCGCCGCCGGCCAGTCGTGCTGGTAATAAAGCACATGGCCGAGGTCAAGGCAAACGGAAAAGCCGTGGGCTGCAACCAGGCCCTGAACCTGGGCAAAGGGGTAGTCGATGTTCTCGATGGCGATTTTTTCCGCCTCGCTGCCCAATCGGCGGCGCAGCAGGGTCAACGACTCCGCCAGGTGTTCCTGCCACTCTTCCTGGGCAAGTTCCGGCTGCTGGTTCAGGTGAAGGTCGAAGGCCACGGGACGGAGCGGGGCGAGCAATGCCACCAGCCGTTCGATCTCGGCAATTCCGGACTGCCGCGTGGTCGCATCGGGATGACCGAGGAAGATGTCGGTGGGCAGGTGGACGGTGTAGGTGAGATCGTGGGCCGCAGCCAACTCCGCCAGGGCCGCGAGCGGCATCGCGTGCTCCAACTCGCTGGCGCCGCTGCTCTCGAAAAAGAGGAGTTGCACGTCGTCCACCAGCGGGGCGAGCAACTCCACGTTGGGCAGGACCGCCTCGGGGATCACGTAGGAGGGCGCGCCAAGCCGCCAGGGGTAGCACCTCTTTACCGCTTCCATGGGCCCTCCCGCAGCACCACCACCTCGCCGGGTTCCTCCTGGCAGGCCAGGGAGACCGCCGGCACCGGCGCCCCCTCTTCCGCCGCCGCCGCGGCCAGCATGGCGGCAATCGCCTCGCGGGCGAGATGGGGCGTATTGTTCGTCTCGCTCAGGTGCGAGAGCACCACGTGCTGGAGCGCATCGTGCAGGAGGGTGCGCAGCAGGGCCGCGGCCTCCACGTTGGCGAGATGGCCGCTTTTGCCGCGCACCCGCTGCTTGAGCGGCGGCGGATAGGGCCCATTGGCCAGCATCTCCACATCGTGGTTGCATTCGAGCACCAGACCGTGGCAGCCGGAGAGGCGATGGCCGATGAGGCGCGAGGCAATGCCGGTATCGGTGCAGTAGCCCAGCACCAGGCCGTTGGCCCGGCAGAGGAAGCCCACCGGGTCGGCGGCGTCGTGGGAGATGGCAAAGGGGTGGAGGTGGAGGTCGCGGAAGACGAAGCTGGCGCCCGTTTCAAAAAAGATGGTCTCGCTCAGGTTGTCGAGCACCGAACCAGCGGCGTTCAAGGTCGCCCGGTTCACGAGAACAGGCAGATCGTAGCGCCGGGAGAGTACGCCCACCCCGCGGATGTGGTCGGTGTGTTCGTGGGTGATGCAGATACCGTGGAGCGAGGCGGAATCGACACCGATGGCAGCAAGGCGCCGTTCGATCTCCTTGCCGGAAAAGCCGGCGTCGATGAGCAGGCGGGTGTCGCCGGCCTCGACATAGGTGGCGTTGCCCTTGCTGCCGCCGCCCAAGACGCAGAATCGCATGAGATACCCCCATCAGCGGCGAACTGAAAAACGCAACGCCAAGGCGCAGAGACGCGAAAAGAACATCCTGAAGAAAAAGAAGTGAAACTTGGCGTCTTGGCGTCTCTGCGTTAAAAGATTTTTTCCCGGCTACCGGCCGGTGTGGCCGAAGCCGCCGGCCTGGCGCACCGTGGTATCGAGTTCCGCCACCACCTCGATGGCGGCGCGGCAGACCGGGGCCAGCACCAGTTGGGCGATGCGGTCGCCGCGGTTGATGGTGAAGGGCTCCCGGCCGAGGTTAACGAGGCCGATCTTCACCTCGCCGCGGTAGTCGGCGTCGATGGTGCCAGGCGCGTTGACCACGGTGACCCCGTGCTTGATGGCCAGGCCACTGCGCGGCCGAACCTGGATCTCGTAGCCCGGGGCAATGGCCACGGCAAAACCGGTGGGCAGCATGACGATCTCGCCCGGCGCGATGGTCACCGGCTGCGCGACTGCGGCGGCCACATCCATGCCGGCGGCCAGTTCCGAATGGTAGCGGGGGGGCAAGAGATCCTGATCGCGCTCCGGCTGGAGCCAGCAGAGCTTGACCGGATGGGCGGCGGCGTGCGACATGGCATTTCC
>JBFLYY010000337.1:0-4391 GCA_040756495.1 Thermodesulfobacteriota bacterium
CCTGATTAACCTCTAGGGTTGAATTGTATCCGTGGAAAAGTTGAAGCCCTACTACGACCTTGCGGCCGTGCGGGTGCGCGGGGCGGATGCCTTTACCGCCACCGCCCTGGTCGGCGCCCGTGCCATGGGGCTGGATGCGGCCCAGGCCATCGAGGTGGTCTGCGCCATGGAGCGGGCGGATTTTTTCAAGAGCATGACCACCCATGCCTCGGCCCAGGTGTGGCAGGACGTTTACCACCCGGAAACGCCGGCTGGTGTGGCCTATGTCAAGGTGACCCTGCGGCAGGACGGTTCGGTGGTGGTCCAGTTCAAGGAGAAGTGAGATGCAACGCGAATGTTTGAACTGCGGGCAAGGGAGGCTGGTGCATGCGGTTCGGGATGTATCCTACAGCTACAAGGGACACCAGACCGTAATCCCCAAGGTGAAGGGGTGGCATTGTCCGCACTGCCGCGAGGTGGAGTTCGCGGCCGGCGAGGGTGCGCGCTTTGCCGAGGTAATCAGCCGGTTCGCCGCGGAGATCGACGCCCAGGAGGCTGCGGAATTGGCGCGGATTCGCAAAAAACTCAAGCTGACCCAGCAGGAGGCAGCCCAGCTCACCGGCGGCGGCCCGAACGCCTTTTCCCGCTACGAGCGCGGCAAGGCCAAGCCGGTCCAGGCGGTGACCAATCTTTTTAAATTGCTGGACCGCCATCCCGATCTGTTGCGCGAATTGCGGCCCACCTTCCCGGCCAAGGCCACCAAGTGAGACCGGGAAACTCCAGGCCGGCGCGGGGTTGAGCCATGTGTCAGTTCTGCACCCAGCACGGCGAGGGGAAGAAGTGGTACGAAAACATGGCCAACTACACTACGGCCGTGTTCCGCGAGGTGAACTCCAGCGAGAATCTCACCCGCTTTCTGCGCAACTTCACCAGGTCGCTGCGCGATGACGTCGCCACCGCGTCCCGCTGGCAGCGCCGTTTTCCGCGCATCTACCGTTTCATCGTCTATCCCGTCCTCTCCCGCAAGATGGAAAAGACCCACTTCGGCCAGGTGGTGCCGCTCGAAGACGTGGAGACGATCCTCGACCAGGTGGAGCACATCGTGCGGCTCCCCTGCGTCTGCCGCCGGGTGACCCTGGGCCGCGAGCAGCGCTACTGCTTCGGGGTGGGCATGGACCTCACCCCGATCTTGAAGGAGGTGCCGGACTTCGCCGCCTTCGAGCACTGGAATCGAGAAGAGGCCAAGCGGTTCATCCGCCAGCTCGACGAAGAGGGCAAGACCCACAGCGTCTGGACCTTCAACACCCCCTTTATCGGCGCCATCTGCAACTGCGACCAGGATTGCATGGCCTACCGGGCCCAGGTGACCCTGGGCGTCACCCGCACCATGTGGAAGGCGGAGTATGTGGCCGATATCGACCCGCTCGCCTGCACCGGCTGCACGCTGTGCAGGAAACGCTGCTATTTCGATGCGATCGATTTTGATCGGGAGAACAAGAAGTGTGTGATTGATGCGGCCACCTGCTACGGCTGCGGCATCTGCCGGCCAGCCTGCCAGCACGGCGCCATTCGGCTTGTTGACCGGGCTATGGTGCCGGAAGCGGCGGGGAAGTGGTAAATTCATCGTGAAACCGGTGGCGCGGCGTATTATGGTGGCGCGATGAAACTCAAAAGACAGCTTGCCCGATCCAGGCCCCACAAGGACATCAAGGCGAGGGGGGGCGCGGAGCTGGAGGCCGCCCTCCGGTATCACCAGCAGGGCGATTTGCGTCAGGCAGAGGCAGCGTATCGCGCCCTGCTCGACCGGGGTCCGGTCGCGCCGCTGCTCCTGAACAATCTCGCTCTCATCTGCCGCCAGACAGGCCGTTTTTCCGAAGCGCTGGCCCTCCTTGAGCGGGCAAGCTCGGTGTCTCCCGCCGACCCGTTGTTATTGAACAATCTTGCCAGCGAGCAGATGCGGGCAGGCCTTTGGGACAGGGCGGCCGGTACCCTTGCCAAGGCGATTGCCACGAATCCATCCCTGCCCGGCCCCCATGTCACCCTGGGCAATCTGCACCGGAAACAGGGGCGGTTCACGGAGGCGCTTGCCGCCTACGAGCAGGCCCGTCGCCTGGCCCCGCGGGATGCGGGCATCCACAATAATTTGGGCATGCTCGCCCGGGACAAAGGGGAATTCGGCAAGGCGGAGGAGTGGTTTGCCAGGGCGCTCTCCCTTGCCCCAGGGGCTGCGTCCACCTTTTCCAACCTCGGTCTCGTTTTTCTTGAGCAAGGGCAGACGGCAAAGGCCATTGCCTCTTATGACCAGGCGCTCAAGCAGCGCCCTGACTGGGAAACGGCCTGGGACAACAAGTTGATGGGCCTCTGCTACCAGTCCCTGCCCAAGGCGACAGTGGCAGAGGTTCACCGCCAGTGGGGAGAGCGGCATGGCAAACTTTTACCCACGGAGCAGCCGAAGCCACCTGCCGATCGCGCGCAACGTCCCATCCGCATCGGCTATGTCTCGGCAGACTTCCGGCGCCATTCGGTGAGCTGTTTCCTGGAGCCGATTCTCGCCCATCATGATCGGGCCCATTTTGAGGTCTCTTGCTACGCCAACGTGGCCCGGCCGGACGAGGTGACCGGGCGCCTCAAGACCATGGCCACCTGGCGGGATATCGCCGGCTTAAGCGACGATGAGGCAGCACTCCTGGTGCGTCAGGACAGGATCGACATCCTGGTCGATCTCTCCGGCCACACCGAAGGGAACCGCCTTCTGCTCTTTGCCAGAAAGCCGGCGCCGGTTCAGGCGACCTATCTGGGCTATCCGAACACCACCGGCCTTGCGGCCATCGATTACCGGCTGACGGACGCTGTTGCCGACCCGGCTGGCGAGGAGGAGTACCACACGGAAAAACTCGAACGGCTCCCTTCGGGTTTTCTCTGCTATCAGCCGGCGGCAGCGCCGGCCATCGTGGCGAGGCCACCGGCCGCCGAGAGGGGAGGCATTACCTTTGGCAGCTTCAATACCCTGGCCAAGAATTCCCCCGCAGTACTCCGCTGCTGGGTGGCCATTCTCAACAAGGTGCCCGGCGCACGGCTGCTTCTCAAGTACAAGCCGCTGTCCGATGAGGGCGTGCGGGCGCGTATCCGGGAAGAATTCCGCGCGGCTGGCCTCGCCGAGCCGGAAAAACGATTGGTGCTGGTGGGCCACGTGGCCGACACCGAGGCCCATTTTGCCATGTACAACCAGATCGACGTGGCCCTGGACACCTTCCCTTACAATGGCGCCACCACCACCTGTGAGGCTCTGTGGATGGGGGTGCCGGTGATTACCCTGGCAACGGATCGCCACGTGGGCCGCGTCGGCGCCAGCATCCTCAATCGTCTTGGCCGTGGCGACTGGGTGGCCGCCAGCGAAGAGGAGTACGTCGCCAAGGCCGTGGCCCTGGCCCAGGATGAGGAGGAGAGGGCCCGTTGCCATCGGACCTTGCGGAACAGTCTGCGCAATTCGTCCCTTATGGATGGCCCTGCTTTTTGCCGGGCACTGGAAGAGGTGTATCGCCGCTGGGTGGGGTAGTTTCACCGGAAGGGAAGGCGGAGTACGTGGATGCCTTCATGGGGAAAGTGGCTCTGTTCCTTCTTCGCTACTTGAAATTATCCTGATAATTTAATATGGTTTTTTCAACTGTTGAGCATTACCCCCGGAGACCATGATGATTAGCCGTCGCTTGCAATTGCCCCCTCCCGCCGAAGAGACCTTTTTCCTGTGGGGGTCGCGTCAGACCGGGAAGACCACCCTGTTGCGCGAGCATTATCCACGAGCTTTCTGGGTCGATCTGTTGAAGGCGGAGGAATACCGGAGCTATCTTGAACGCCCCGAATTGCTCCGGGAAGAACTGTCGTCGTATGCCACTCCCCCATTTGTGGTGGTGGACGAGGTGCAGAAGGTGCCAGGGTTGCTCGACGAGGTTCAGTGGCTCCATGAGAATCGCGGGGTCCGTTTTGCCCTGTGCGGTTCCAGCGCGCGCAAGGTACGGCGTGGCCACGCAAATCTGCTGGGCGGCCGGGCCATCCGTTATGAACTCCAGGGTCTTGTCTCCGCGGAATTGGGGGATGATTGGCGCCTTGAGCGGATGCTCAACCACGGGTATCTTCCCAGCATCTACCTTGCGTCCAACCCGAAGAAGCGGCTGAACGCCTATGTGGCCGATTATCTGAAGGAAGAGATAGCCGCCGAGGGCGTGGTTCGCAACCTGCCGGTTTTTTCCGGTTTTCTCAATCTTGCTTCGCTGTCCGACACGGAACTTGTCAATTACTCCACCATTGCTCGGGACTGCGGCGTTTCCAGTCAGACCATCAAGGAATATTTTACGATTCTGGAGGATACCCTTTTGGGTAAATGGCTGCCTGCTTATCGGAAACGGCCCAAGCGG
>JBFLYY010000338.1:0-4794 GCA_040756495.1 Thermodesulfobacteriota bacterium
GGCGGTACGCCTCGCAGGCCACGTCGCAGCCCACGTTGCCCGCGCCGATGATCACCACCTGCTTGCCGATCTTGGGCGGCTTGCTCGATTTGGCCTCCTTGAGGAAATCGAGCGCCGGGATAACGCGTTCATGGCCGGGGAAGGGGATGGTGCGCGGCTGATGGGTGCCCACCGCCACGATCACGTGGTCGTACTCCTTCTTGAGTTCGGCGAACTTCTCCTTGCTCATGGCGACGCCAAGGTTCACCTTGATGCCCGGCATGGCGAGGAAGCGGCTGATTTCCTTGTCCCAGATCGCCTTGGGCAACCGTTCCCAGGGGATGACCTGGGCGAGCTTGCCGCCCAACTGCTGGTCGCGCTCGAAGATGTGCGCCTCGACCCCGGCCTTGGCGAGCTGCCAGGCGGCGTTCATGCCGGCCGGGCCGCCGCCGATGATGGCGACCTTCTTGCCCAGCGACTTGGCGGGTTTGGGCGCCGTGGCCTCGCGGGCGGCGCGGCCCAGCATCTGCACGTCGATCTTCTCGTCCACCACCTGGCGCGAACAGTTCTGCATGCAGAGATTCGGGCAGATATGGCCGCAGATCGAGGCGGGTAGCGGGGTGTACTCCATGAGCATCTGGTACGCTTCCTGCTCCTTGCCTTCCCGCATGAGTTTCAGTCGGTCGATGGTGGGGATGTGGACCGGGCAGTAGAAGGCGCAGGGCGCGGCCTTGTCGCGGTTGGCCCAGAAGGGCTTGCGCCGCCGGAGTTCACCGGAAACGATCATGCCGATGGGGCTGCGGTCGAGGCCTGGCGCCAGGTCGCGGATCGGATCGCCGCCGCCGAAGCCGCGGTTCCAGATCTTCTGTTTGAACTCCGCCATGGGCATGGGGCCGGAGAACATGAGGGCCCGGTCCTGCGGCGGAATCGCCATGAGCATCATCCACTCGTCGCGCTTGGCGAGCTTCTTGAGTAAGCGGGGACGGCCGATATTTTTGAGGAACTTCGGCAGCCGTTCCATGAGCCAGGCCCACTGCTCGTCGTTGGGCAGTACGGCCATGACGCTCTTCTTGTCGTAGGAGCCGTCGGTCTTGCCGCGGTAGTAAACCCAGCCGCCAACCATGCCCACGCAGGGGCGGTAGCCGAGGACGTTCTGCGGATTCTTCGGCTCGATGCCGCAGACCACGGCGATGCCGCCGCAGTTGAACTCGGCAAAGGTGTCGCCCACCGAGCCCAAGACCCACAACTCGGGCCGATTGTGTTCCGGGTTCCACTTGGTCATGGTCAGCCCGCGGGCGCCGATGGAGCCGCCGATATAGACCTTGCCCTCGGCAGTGGCGTTGCAGACGCCGTTGGTGGCGTCGCCTCTCACGGTGATCTCGGCGCCGATGTTCAGGTAGCCGACGTCGTCGGAGGCCGGGCCGTTGCAGGTGATGGTGGTGCCGGGCATGCCCATGCAGCCCAGGCGCTGGCCGCAGGGGCCGTCGATCTCGATCTCCACCGGCTTGCCTGCGCCGTTCAAGCGGCCGCCCACGTTGTGCTGGCCGTAGGTGGAGAGTTTCAGCTTGCGGGATTTGGCAAAGGCCTTCTGGACCAGTTCCTCGAAGTTCTTGGAGCTGATGCGCTGGCCCTCTTTGTCGAGCCCATTGACCACGATTGTCTTGCTCACGGGGTGCTCCTTCTTAACAGACGTAACGGATATTCAAACGTTCGGCCGCATCCTTGTCGTCGATGCCGAGGGCGTCGGACATGCCGATGGGCAGGCTCTGCGAGCGGCCCAGGGGCGCCATGATCTTCTTGACCTCGGTACGGATGGCCATGAAGGTGTCCACCACCCGCTGCGCGACCTGGTCCGGGTCGAGGCGGCGATACAGCTTGGGGTTCTGGCTGGTGATGCCCTTGGGGCAGAGGCCGATGTTGCAGACGTTGCAGCGGTTGGTTTCGGTGCCGAGGCAGCCGGCTGCGGCCTGCATCATGTACTTGCCCATGTGGACGCCACTGGCGCCCAGCATGATGAGGGCCATGCCGTTCTGGGTGACGTTGCCGTTCTTGCCGATGCCGCCGGCGGCGAAGATCGGGATCTCGTTCTGCTTGCCCTGGGCGCAGAGGTCGAGGTAGCACTCGCGGACGTTGCTGGCGATGGGGTGGCCGGTGGCGTCCATGCTGATGTTGTAGGCAGCACCCGTGCCGCCGTCGATGCCGTCGATCATGAGCGCGCCGGCATAGGGGTTGCGCACCAGGTTGTTCAACACCGACTTGGCCGAGGTGGAGCCGGAGATCTTCGGATAGACCGGCACCCGGAAGTTCCAGGCCATGGACATGGTCTGGATCATCTTCATGACCGACTCCTCGATGGAATATAAGGTCTGGTGGACCGGCGGCGAGGGGAGGTCAACGCCCTCGGGCACGCCGCGCAGACGGGCGATGATCTTGCTGACCTTGAACCACATCAAGAGGCCGCCGTCGCCGGGCTTGGCGCCCTGGCCGTACTTGATCTCGATGGCGGCCGGGTCGCACTGCATCTCGGGAATGGCGCGGATGATCTCGTCCCAGCCGAAGTAGCCCGAGGCGATCTGCAGGATGATGTACTTGAGGAAGGGGCTCCTGAGCACCCAGGGCGGGCAGCCGCCCTCGCCGGTGGCCATGACCACCGGAATCCCGAGTACCTCGTTGCAGTAGGCCACGCCTTGGAGCAAGCCCAGCCACATGTTCGGGGAAAGGGCGCCGAAGGACATGGAGCCGATGACAAAGGGGAAGATCTCGCGGACCGGCGGAATCCATTCGCCGGCCAGCTGGCGCCGCACGTATTCCTCGGGCGGCAGAACGCGGCCCAAAAGGGTGTTGCAGCTGAACTCGTGGCGGCCGGCATCCAGCGCCGGGTCGGTGAGCATGGAGATGCGGTCGAAGATGATGCGGTCGAGCAGATTCGGGCCCGGCGCGTTTCTGCGGCCGCCGCGCTTGTTGGGTTCGCCCTTCTGGGTGTCGAGGAAGCGGAAGCGGTCGCGCTGGTCGTTGTGTACCGGGTGGATCGCCTCATTGGGGCAGACCATGGCGCAGGTGCCGCAGCCGATGCAGCGCTTGCCGATCTCGGTGGACTGGCGGATGCCGACGAAGGTCTTGTACGAGCTGCCCCGATCGCTGGAGGAGAGGACCAGCCTGGGCATGCGCTTGCGCATGTAGGCGAGCCTCAAGGTGCCCACCGGGCAGACCGCGGCGCAGCGGCCGCACAGGGTGCAACGCTCCTCGTTGTGCTCGATGATCCAGGGCAGATCGTTGGGCGTTAGGCTGCTTGGGGTATTGGCAATCGACTGAACTGAGACCATATCTGTAACTCCTGTCTGGCTGGCGGAATAATGACCGTGTGTTCACGCATGGGCTGGAAATCGAGGGAGCGGTCGCGATCCGGGATCATGGCATCGACGCCGCACATCTCGGAGGCAATGGCCCACTCGCCCGATTTGCCGCCCACCGTGGCGGGCCGCATCTTCTTGGCATCCATCACCAGGAGGCAGGTCTCGTCGGGCAGGGTGCCGATCACCGCGTTGGGGCCGTCGATGATGAGGCGGCGGCACGCCTCGCGCAGGCCGCGGAGGAACTTGCCCTGCGGATGGTTGGCCAGTTCCTCGTTCTTGAGCGGGGTGATGACGTGCTTGTAGGTTTCGAGCGGCAATTTCAGCTGCTTGGTGACGTAGTGGAGGATGTGGGCAAAGACCTCGGAATCGGACTGGTAGCCGATGTAGCCGGGGAAGCCGCGGCCCGAGAGCCAATCCTTGATCGGTACGAAGGCGGTGTTCTCGCCGTTGGTCATGGTGGCCACGCCCTGGATGAAGAAGGGGTGGCAGGCGTAGAGGTTGATGCCGTAGTTGGTGTTCTGGCGGCCCTGGGCCATGCAGACCCGGGCCTTGATGCGGCCGGAGTCGAGGCCCAGCGCCTGGCCCACGCCGAGGGGCCAGCCCACTTCCTTGATCATGGCCACGTCCGGCCAGAGGGAGAAGGCGGTGAGATCGTCGCCGTGCGCCTCGCCGTCGGCGCGCAGCGCCAGGCGGGTCAGCATCAGCGCGTGTTCGACTTCGTCGCTGGAGCGACCCTTCCAGGCGGCCGGCATCTTGTAGACCCGGAGGATGTATTTGAAGCGATCCCTGGCCTCGACCAGTTCCCTGCGGACCTCGAATTCATGGTCATACTTGAGGGTGAAGCCGGCCTTGTCCATGATCTGGTCAAGGCGGGCCAGTGCGGCCTCGCTGTGGGCGATGCCGGAAAGGATCGGATCCTTGGCGTCGTACTTGTAGTCGGCGAACTGGAGCCCCCGCAGCAAGAGGCCCAGGCCGCTGCCGTCATACCCTTCCTGCATCGCCTCCATGGCCGTGAGGACCGTGAAGGGGGAGAAGGGCTCGCTCGCGGTTTTCAACGCTAACCGGCACATGTGTCGCTCCTTACAATAATGTATGTTGGCTTCGGAAGACGGGCAGGGTCGGCACCGCCGAGGGTGCGTGCTGTGGTTTCCGGAGCGGTGAATCGTGTCGGAAAAACACCGGGTTTCGTCGTGCTGGGACGAATCGGCAGCGTTGCAAAATACACCTGCCCCTCTGTGCTGTCAAGGGGCAAACCGCGCCTTGCCGGCGTCAATCCGCATGGGTTGTCCAAGGCGTTTACGGCTCCTGATTTGCCTGGTCGTTTTTTGCCTTGAGCCGGTATAGCAGATGTTATACGATGGCGGAGGCGCAACGGGCAGGTTCCCCATGGTACAGGCGGTCGAGGCGGAGAAGAATGAGCCGGCAACCCGACAATTTTCCGGAAACGGTCAAGCAGGTCCGG
>JBFLYY010000339.1:0-4600 GCA_040756495.1 Thermodesulfobacteriota bacterium
GTCGAAGCCGTCCAGGCCATCCGGCCCATGGAGCCGGAGAAGGCGGCGGCGATCATCGCCGACGCCAAGGCCCTGGTGGCGGAGGGCGGGGCGGCTCCGGCCGAGCCGGCGCCCGAGGCGAAGGCGGCCGACAGCGGGGAGGGTGACGAGCCCCAGGAAAAACCGGCGGCCGGGGATGACGCGGCCGGCGAGTGAGGTGCAGCCCGCTGCGAGGCGGCGCAAGGAGAAACAGCTCCGCACCTGTCTGGGTTGCGGGGTGAAGGATCGGCAGGAACGGCTGCTGCCCCTGGCCCTGGATGGGGCCGGCAGGGTGGTGGCCGACGAGGGGCGAAGGCGGCCGGGCCGGCATGGCTATTGCTGCCGCAACGCGGCCTGCCTTGAGCGGTTGGTGCGGAACAGGAAACGGATAGCGCGGGCCCTTCGGGCCGAAGCGGTGGAATTTGACGAAGGATTGCACAGTCTCTTCGGGAGTAGCGCATGAAGAAAGTGAGAGTGTATGAACTGGCCAAGGAAGCGGGCCTTGACAACAAAGAGCTGGTCGCCAGGCTGCAGGAGTGGGGCTTTGCGGTCAAGTCGCACAGTTCGAGCCTTGACGAGGACGTGGCCCTGAAGGTCCGTCAGAAGCTGGGCCTGGTCCAGACCGAAACCGAAGAGAAGCGGCTGCAGCCGCGTGGCCAGACCACCATCATCCGCCGCCGCAAGGCCGTGGTGACGGAAGAGGCCGAGGCCGCGCCCCCTGAGGCCGAAGCGGCTCCGGAAGCCGAGGAGGTCGCGCCGGTGGCTGAAGCGGCGCCCGCGCCAGCCGTGCGCAAAGAGGAGCCCGCCCCCGAACCGGAAGCACCGGTGGCGGCGGCGGAACCGCAAGCCCCGGCGGCAGAGGAAGGGCCGGTGGCGGAAGAGGCTGCTCCGGCGGCGACTGTTCCCGAGGAGGCCGCCCCTTCGGTGGAGGCGAAGCCGCAGGCCGAAACGGCGCCCGCGGCAGAAGCGGCACCCGTGCCGGAGGCCGAGGCTGCCAAACCGGAAACCCCACGGGAAGAGAGGCCGCGCAAGGGCTTGGCCCGCATCATCAAGAAGGCGGCCATCACCATCACCCCGGCCCCGCCGCCTCCACCGCGGCCCAGGCCCTCTGGCCCCAGGCCGGGTGGTCCGGCCGGTCGGCCGCCTGGTCGCCCCCCTGTTGGCGGCGTTGGCGTGCCGCCGGGTCCGCCGCCAGTCGATGAGGCCGGCAAACCAAAACACAAGGCGGCCAAGCGTTTTGTCCGCTTCGAACACGAAAGCGAGGCGGAGCGCGCCCGTCGGGCCGCGGCTGCCGGCAAACAGCGGCCCCGGCGCCAGGCCGATGTCTCCCTCGAAGAGGTGGATGAACTGGGCGTTGCCTTGCCTTCCGGCCTGCGGGTCGGCCGCGGCGTGCGCGGCGGCAGGAAATTCAAGCCGGTCAAGGCGGAGGCCCCGGCCGAGACCAGGGCGATCAAGAAACGCATCACCGTGCATGAAACCATCACCGTGAGCGACATCGCCCACCGCATGGGCGTCAAGGCCAACGAGGTCATCGCCAAGCTGATGCGCCTGGGCGTTATGGCCACGGTGAATCAGGCCATGGACGTCGATACCGCAACGCTGCTCGCCACGGAGTTCGGCTATGAGGTCGAACTGGGCGCGACCGAGGAGCACGGCATCATCAACCTCGAGGAGAAGGAGAGCGGCGGCGAGATGGTGCCGCGGCCGCCGGTGGTCACGGTCATGGGCCACGTCGATCACGGCAAGACCTCGATCCTCGACGCCATCCGCAAGACCGACGTGGCGGCCGGCGAGGCCGGCGGCATCACCCAGCACATCGGTGCCCATTACGTCCGTTCGCCCCAGGGCGACGTGGTCTTCCTCGACACCCCGGGACACGCGGCCTTTACCGAGATGCGTTCCCGCGGCGCCCAGGTGACCGACCTGGTGGTGCTCGTGGTGGCGGCGGACGACGGCGTCATGGAGCAGACCAAGGAGGCGGTCAACCACGCCCGCGCGGCCAAGGTGCCGATCCTCGTTTGCGTCAACAAGATCGACAAGGCTAACGCCGACCCCATGCGGGTCAAGCGCGAACTGGCCGACCTGAACCTCCTTTCCGAGGAGTGGGGCGGCGACGTCATCTTCTGCGAAACCTCGGCCAAGCAGGGTGTCGGCATCGACAACCTGATGGAGAACATCCTCCTCCAGGCCGAAGTGCTCGACCTCAAGGCCGATCCCAAGCGCCGCGCCCGCGGCCATGTCATCGAGGCGCAGCTCCACAAGGGGCGCGGCCCGGTGGCCACGGTACTGATCCAGCAGGGAACGCTCCGGGTCGGCGACTACTGCGTGGTGGGCCAGCACTGGGGCAAGGTGCGCTCCATGGTCAACGACAAGGGCGAGATGGTCAAGGAGGCCGGACCGGCCATGCCGGTTGAGGTCCAGGGCCTAAGCGGCGTGCCGCAGGCCGGTGACGAGTTCGTGGTGGTGCCGGACGAGAAGATGGCCAAGAACGTCAGCACCGAGCGGCAGATGAAGAGCCGCGAGGTGGAACTGGCCTCCGACACCAAGATCTCCCTCGACAACCTCTTTGCCAAGCTCAAGGAAAGCGAGGTCAAGGAACTGCGCATCACGCTGCGCACCGACGTGCAGGGGACGCTTGAGGCCTTCGGCTCCGCGCTCGAGAAGCTCTCCACCGACGAGATCAAGGTTCGTATCCTCCATTCCGGCACCGGCGCCATCACCGAGTCGGACGTGCTGCTGGCCGCCGCCTCCGATGCGCTGATCATCGGCTTCAACGTCCGCCCCAGCACCAAGGCGCAGGAACTGGCCAAGCAGGAGAAGGTGGAGATCCGCTTCTACGATGTCATCTACCATGCCCTCGAGGACATCCAGAAGGCGATGGTGGGCATGCTGGAGCCGGAGTTCGAGGAGAGCGTCATCGGCACCGCCGAGGTGCGCCAGACCTTCCAGGTCTCGCGGGTCGGCACCATCGCCGGTGTCGGCGTCTCCACCGGCAAGGTGGAACGCAACGCCAAGGTACGCCTGTTGCGCGAAGGCGTGGTGGTCTATACCGGCAGCTTGAGTTCGCTCAAGCGCTTCAAGGACGATGTGAAGGAGGTGCAGGCGGGCTACGAGTGCGGCTTGTCGCTGGAGAATTTCAACGATCTCAAGGTCGGCGATACCCTGGAATTCTTCGTCATGAAGGAGATCGCGCGGGAGCTGTAAGCCCCGCCCGGTGTCATGACCAGATCGCGATCCCGCAGCCGTTCGTCCGCCGCGTTGCCCGGCGTGCTCGGCCCCGCCCCGAAGCGGCGGCCGATCCGGGTGGCGGATGCCATCAAGACCGAGGTGGCGATGCTGCTGCTGCAGAAGGTGAAGGATCCGCGGCTCGACGGGGTTTCCATCACCCACGTCACCGTGACCGACGACTTGAGCTGCGCCCGCATCTCCTATACGGTGCTGCGGGAGGAAAGGGCGGCCGAGGCGGCCAAGGGGCTTTCGAGCGCCAAGGGCTTCATCCGCAGCGCCGTGGCCCAGAGCCTCAAGCTGCGGGCGGTGCCGGAGCTGATCTTTGCCCCCGACCGCACGGCGGCCGAACAGCAGCGGCTGGAACAACTCTTTCAGGAGATCAGGGACGAAGATGGCTCATCCACTTGACCCCATCGTCGCGGCCATCCGCCAGGCGCAGCGCATCCTGGTGGTGACCCATGTCCACCCCGACGGCGACGCCCTGGGCTCCCAGCTCGGCCTCGGCGCCATCCTTGCCGACATGGGCAAGGAGGTGGTGCTCTACAGCGAGGATCAGGTTTCCCATCTCTACGACTTTTTGCCGGGCAGCGCGGGGCTGATCACCGAGTTGCCGGCGGTCGGCAGCTTCGACTGCGGCATCGCCCTCGACTGCGGCGACGAGTTCCGGCTCGGCAAGGCCCGGGAAGAATTGCTCGCCCTGCACCCCTTCCTGGTCCTCGACCACCATGCGGGCCACCGGGAGTTCGGCGACCTGCGCTGGGTCGATCCGCACCGCGCCTCCACCGGCGAGATGGTCTATGATCTGGCCCAGGCGCTGGGGGCCGAGATTTCGGCCCTGGCGGCCTACTGCCTTTACGCCGCCATCGTCTCCGACACCGGCTCGTTCAAGTATTCCTCCACCACCGACGAAACCTTCCGGGTGGCACGGGAGCTGTTGCTCAAGGGAGTCAAGCCCGCCGAGGTGGCGGCCAAGCTCTTCGACAACTTTTCGGTGAACCGGCTCCACCTGATGAAGATGGTGCTCGATTCCCTCAAGCTCTATGCCGACAACCGCATCGCCATCATCGACGCGCCGAGCGAGGTCTTTCTGCAGACCGGCGCCACCCGGGACGATGCGGAAAACTTCATCAACTTCCCCCGCGCCATCAACACGGTGCGGGTGGCCGCCTTCCTCAAGGAGCCGGAAAAGGGGCTGGTGGCGGTGAGCCTCCGCTCCAAGGGCACCGACTGCGACGTGGCCAACGTGGCGGCCCAGTTCGGCGGCGGCGGCCACCGCAACGCCGCCGGCTTCAAGATGACCGCCACCTCCATCCCGGCGGTGCGGGAACTCCTGCTCAAGGAACTCCTGCCGCTG
>JBFLYY010000340.1:0-12034 GCA_040756495.1 Thermodesulfobacteriota bacterium
AGGCCGGCGCTGGAGCAGACGAGCAGCGGGCGGATCCTCTTGCCGCCCTGGAAGAGGGCATGCGCGAGAACCTCGTTGAGAAGCGGGCTTTCGACCGCGGCGAGATCGGCCTCCATGGCGGCGTCGATGGCGGCGGCCCCGGCCTTCAGGGTAGTGAACAGTGTCTGTTGATCCATCTCAGGTTCCGGCAAAGAAGGTCTGCACCTCGGCTAAGCTCCGGGTGACAGGGCTCGGAGGCAGGCTCTGGCGGAAGAGGCGGCCATACTGCTTGGTGAAGAGCCGCACGTCGAGGATCGCCAGGAGCCCCCGGTCGGTGGCGGTGCGCATCAAGCGCCCCACCCCCTGGCGCAGGGTGAGGATGGCGCGGGGGATCTGGAACTCCACGAAGGGATTGGCCCCCTCCTCCTTCATCTTCTCGATTCTGGCCATGATAACAGGATCACTGGGAACTTCAAAGGGGAGTTTGTCGATGATTACGGCGCTGAGCGACTCGCCGGGCACGTCCACCCCTTCCCAGAAGCTCGCCACCGCCAGGAGCACCGAATGGGTCTCGCTGGTAAAGCATTCGAGGAGCCTGGAACGCGGGGCCTCGCCTTGGACCAGGAGCGGATAGGGCAGGGTGGTCCGCAGGGCGTCGGCTGCCTTGTGCATGGCGCTGATGCTGGTAAAGAGGAGGAGGGCCCGGCCGTTGCTGCACTGCACCAGGTCGGTCAGGGTGCGGACGGTGGCTGCCGGGTAGGCCGGCTGGTTGGGTTCGGGAAAGGGGTTGGGCGGCACGTAGAGCAGGGTGCGGCCTGGATAGTCGAAGGGGGTGTCCACCACCAGGGTTTCGGTGGTCTCGGGAAGCCCCAGCCGCGAGGCAAAGTAGGTGAAGGTGCCGGCGGTGGTAAGGGTGGCGGAGGTGAAGATGGCGCTCTTCACCTCGTGGTAGAGGCTGCCTTCCAGTTCGGCCGCCACCTCGATGGGCGAGGCGGAGAGGGCCACGGTCTTTTCCCGCCGCTCATACCAGTAAACGTGGCGGGAGTCGTAGTTGTCCGTCACGTTTTCCAGGGTCTCGAGCAATTCCTCGCATCGCCGCACCATGGAGCCCCAGCCTTCGGAAACGGGCAGCAACGCTTCGGCCTGTGCGGTGAGGGAGAGAAGCGCCCCGCGCAAGGCCTCCCTGGCCGCAGCCCAGCCGCGGTACGTTTCGGTAAAGGCGGGCAGGGAAAATCGGCCCCGCTCCCTGGGGAAGATCTGGAGGAACTCCTCGGCCTGTACTGCCAGGGCACGGGCGACCTGCACCGTCCTGGTGCGGTCGCGCGGGGCAAGGTCTGCCTCGGCCATGGCCTCCGCATCGGCAGCAAGATCGGTGAGCTGGTAGTGGCTCATGGCGGAGCCGAAATAGCGGGTGGCCACGTTTTCCAGATGGTGCGCCTCGTCGAAGATCACCGATTCGTAGCGGGGCAGCACCTCGGCGTGGCCGAAGCGGCGCAGGGCCAAGTCGGAGAAAAAGAGGTGGTGGTTCACCACCAGGAGCTGCGCCTTGGCCGCCTTCTTGCGGAGTTGGTTCACGAAGCAGGCCGCCCCGTCCGGACACTGGCTGCCGAGGCACTGGCTGGTGGTGGCGGTGATTTTGTGCCAGAGGGGGGAATCGTCGCTGAGCCAGTTGAGTTCGGCGCGGTCGCCGGTGGACGTTTCCTCGAGCCAGTCGGCAATGGCGGAAAGTTCCGCACCGCTGCCGAAGAGGCGGCCCTGTGGGGCGGCGCAAAGCTGCTGCCAGCGATAGAGACAGAGGTAATTCTGGCGCCCCTTGACGCAGAGGGCCGAGAGGGTGGGCACGAGGTGCTCAATGAGGAAGGGGATCTCCTTGGCGAGGATCTGTTCCTGGAGGTTGATGGTGTTGGTGGAGACCACCACCTTCTGGCCGCTCAAGGCCGCGGGAACCAGATAGGCCAGGGTCTTGCCGGTGCCGGTGCCCGCCTCCACGGCAAGGAGGTTGGAGTCGCTGCCTTCCTCCGGCGCTAAAGCACGGGCCACGGCCATGGCCATGCGCTGCTGCCCCTCCCGGAGTTCGAAGTGGGGGAGCCGCTGGGCCAGGATGCCGTCGGGGCTGAAGATTTCGGCAACTCGCTCCGTCAGGGGGCGCATGGTGTGCTTTGGCAGAGAAGAGGGTGCGGCATGGCGGCTGGTTATTTTCTTAGAACTCTTTGGCAGGGGTATCTGGTTGCCTTGACAGCGGCGAGGGGCTCTTGCTACAAAAAAGAGAGAGCGTTACCCAGCCGGCCACCCGATCTATACCATACAGGAGGGGGTATGAACGAGATCAAAAAGATCCTGGTCCCTGTCGATTTCTCCGAGAATTCCAAGAAGATCCTCCAGTCCGCCATCATGCTGGCCGGAAAATTCAAGGCCCACCTGAGCGTGGTCTTTGTGGTGCAGAGCTTTGACGACTACTCCGGCTTCTTCGTGCCCCATATCCCCATTGCCCAGTTCGAGGAGGAGATGGTGCAGGCGGCCCAGCAGAAGATGACCTCTTTCCTCGCCGAGAACATGGACAAGGCCCAGCCCCACGACGCCAAGGTGCTGCGGGGCGACGTGGCCGACGAGATCCTCCGCCTGGTCGAAGAGGGGCGGTTCGACCTCATCGTCATGGGCACCCACGGCTACAAGGGGCTCGAAAAGGTGCTCTTCGGCAGCGTGGCCGAGAAGGTGGTCAAGTGGGCCTCCTGCCCGGTCCTGACCATCAACCCGTACCGCTAGGCCGGCTCGGCAAGGTGCGCGATCAGGCCATGGGGATATGCCCCGTGGCCTTTTTTGTTGCGGCTTCTCGTGAGCCGGGCAAAGAGGGCCCCCAAGGAGGTGCCGGGCAGGGCGGAGATGGCAAGGAGCCGCTGGGGCTTCCCGGCAAAGTGGCGCTGGTAGGCCGTTTCCCATTGCCGGCCGAGGGCGTTGCATTGTTCCGGCGCCGTGGAGCCTTCGCGGGCAAAGGTCAGGAGCAGGGCGCGCAGTTCGGCGAGCATGGCTGCCTCCTCCTGCTGCCACTGCGCATGGGCCTTTACGAACTCCGCCTCGGCCAATAGCGGCACCGGCAGGGTGCAAAGGGCCACGGGCTGGGTGTCGCTCAAGGCCGCCGCCAGATCGAGGAGCAGCAGGGCTGGCCCAGGGTGGCTCAGGGCCAGGAGGGGAGATTCCGTTTCGTCCCGCAGGAAGATCTGGCCCCAGGCTCTGGTCACCTTCTCCCGGTCGAGCCGGCCGGCCGCTGCCTCTTCCTCCGCCTCGATGGCCGCGAGCTGGGCCGCGAATTCCTCGTCCCCCTTCAACTCCTCAAAGAGGGCTGCCTCTTTTTGGCGTACCGCAGCGAGCGCTGCCGCCACCTCCCGTTCCTCGGCCAGATACCGTTCCGCGAGTTTCAGGAGCAGGAGGGCGTTCCACACCGTTTCCAACTCCTGTTCCGCTCCCGGCGTGCGGTTTCCCTGCTGGCGCATGGTGGCAATCAGCGACCAGACCGCCGCCTCCTCGGGATGGGGCTCGTTCGCCCTGGCCAGGGCCGCAAGCGAGCCACGATAGAAGTCGCCGCCGGTGCGGCCCAGTTCCTGGAGCAATTGGCGGAAGCGGGGGGTGTGCTCGCCGAGATCCACGGGGGTACGTCCTTGGCAGAGGCCGGCAGCGGATAGCCCTGCAAGTTCTGCGGGAGTCGGGTCGTCGGCCAGGGACTGGTAGTAGGTGACATGGCTGGCCAGCAGGAGGAGAGCCTGGCAGTCGTCCACGGCGGGCCGGGTGTCGGGGCCAAGGAGGAGGGAAAGATGGTTCATGGGCGGCCTTCAGGTCGTGGAGAGCGGAATTCGGCCCTGTTGGCGGGCTCGGTGCTGTGGGCTAAGGCTATTCTTTGCATTTGCTGACGGATCGGCTAGAGTGGCGCCTGGACTTCAGCGGACGGATACGCATATGGACAAGGTACGCCGAAATTTTTCGTTGGTTTTCCTCGCCGCCCTCTATCTGTTGGCGAGTTACCGTTATTTCCCTGGCAGGCCGCTTGATTCGCTCAAGGCCACCGGCCTTGGCCTCCTCCGTTCGGCCCCCTTCACCGTGGGGTTGACCCTCTTTGTCGTCTCGCTGGTGCAGCGGGCGGCCAGGGAGCCGCTGCCGTGGTCGCGTCGGATCCGCTTCTTTCTTGCCATCGGCCTCTGCTACGAGTTCCTCTTTGCCCTCTACCACTACCTCGGCATGGGGCAGGGCGCCGTCTAGCCACCTACCGGATCAGTGAACTGGCGGGGTGCAGGCCCGAGGGTGCCGTGGTGTTCGGCATGAGCACGCTCTTCTTGCCCATGAGGGTGCCCGGGTTGGTCACGGAGTTGCAGCCGGTCTGGCAGCGGTCGCCAAAGATGGCGCCCAGCTTCTTGAGTCCCGTGGCCAGGGGGCCTTCGGCGGTCTTCACCTCCACCTCGCCGCTCTGAAAGCGCAGATTGGCGAGTTTGGTGCCGGCGCCCAGGTTCACCTGATTGCCGAGGATGCTGTCGCCCAGGTAGGCGAAATGGCCGGCCTTGGCGTCGTCGAGCAGAATGGAGTGCTTCACCTCGGTGGTATGCCCCACCACGCAGCGCTTGCCCACCAGGCAGTAGCCCCGCAGATAGGCGCCCTGCCGTATCTCGCTCCGGTCGCCGACGATGGCCGGCGCCTTGAGGAAGGCGCCTGACTCCACCAGCACCCCGCGGCCGAAATGGAAGCGGGTGCCGACCAGGGTCGCCCCGGCCATGAGGACCGTGGCGCCGTCGAGCAGGGTGTCGCCGCGGCTGACCCGGAGCTTGCCCTTGGTGGCGTCGCCGAACTCGATGGCGCACTCGGCGCCGTCGATGAGATTGTTTTCGTGCAGAACCAGGGTGCGGGGCAAGGGGCCGGCCGCGGCCAATTCCGTGAAGCAGGCCGTGTACGTCTGGTTATCCATGTAGGCCTTGAGGTCCGCCAAGGCGTGCCAGACCGGTGTTGCCTCGTCGAAGAGGGCGCGGTGGTCGAAGTCGGTCAGCTCGAAAAAGCGCGACGGGGAAAGGGGCACGGCGACCACCTTCAAGGGCATTGAGTTTTGGCGCCTGCCATGGCATGATGGGGCCAGGCATGGCCAGCAGGTTTGGTTTGGCGTTTCTCGGCCACACTATGGTGCAAAGCGGGGCGTTCCGCAAGAATTTTGTCGGCCCGGCCAGGCGGGCGGTTCCGGCAAGAAAGCGGGTTGACTTCGCCTGGCGAAGTGCTTAGTGTTGCCACTCCGGCGCCTGTGGGCCCGGTCTGGCGACCCCTTCCGACGCGAGGGGCGCCTTTCCCATTCCGAAGGAGGACGCTGTGGATATCGATGATCCCATGAATCCCATAGTCAGCGACGACGCCGAGCCGAGCGAGCGGGACATCCCCGAGCAGTTGCCGGTGATGGCGGTGCGCGACGTGGTGGTCTTCAATTATATGATCCTGCCGCTCTTCGTCGGCCGGACCGCCTCGGTGAGCGCGGTGAACGACGCCATGGCCAAGGACAAGCTCCTGATGCTGGTGACCCAGCGGGATGCCTCCCTGGACGAGCCGGGCATCAACGATGTCTACGACGTGGGCATGGTCTGCATGGTGATGCGGACGCTGAAACTGCCCGACGGCCGGCTCAAGGTGCTGGTCCAGGCCCTGAACAAGGCGCGGGTGGTCTCCTATCTCCAGGAGAGCCCGCACCTCATCGCCAAGATCGTGGTGGTCAAGGACGAGGAGGCGCCGGAGATCACGGTCGAGGTCGAGGCGCTCATGCGCAACGTCCGCGAGCAGACCGAGAAGATTCTCGCGCTCAAGGGCATCATGTCTTCCGACCTGATGGTCATCCTGAACAACGTCGAGGAGCCGGGGCGGCTGGCCGACCTGGTGGTCTCGAACCTCCAGCTCAAGGTGGCGGAATCCCAGTCGGTGCTCGAGACCTTCGAACCGGTGTCGCGTCTTCGCAAGGTGGCCGATTTCCTGCAGAAGGAACTCGAGGTCTCCACCATGCAGGCCAAGATCCAGTCCGAGGCCAAGGAGGAGATGAGCCGCTCCCAGCGCGAATACTACCTGCGCGAGCAGCTTCACGCCCTGAAGAAGGAACTGGGCGACATCGACGAGCGCTCCCAGGAGATGGAGGAACTGCGCGAGAAGTTCACCAAGACCCGGATGCCGAACGATGTGAAGAAGGAGGGGCTCAAGCAGTTGAAGCGCCTCGAGATGATGCACCCGGACGCCTCCGAGGCCGCCATCATCCGCACCTACCTCGACTGGCTCCTCGACGTGCCGTGGCGCAAGTCCACCAAGGATCGCCTCGACCTCAAGGTGGCCAAGGAGGTGCTCGATGCCGACCACTACGGCCTCGACAAGGTCAAGGAACGTATTCTCGAATACCTCGCGGTGCGTAAGCTCAACAAGGCGACCAAGGGGCCGATCCTCTGCTTCGTCGGCCCGCCCGGCGTGGGCAAGACCTCGCTGGGGCAGTCCATCGCCCGGGCCATGGGCCGCAAGTTCCACCGCCTCTCCCTGGGCGGCATGCGGGACGAGGCCGAGATCCGCGGCCACCGCCGCACCTATATCGGCGCCATGCCCGGCCGCATCATCCAGGGGCTCAAGACCGTGGGCTCCAACAACCCGGTCTTCATGATGGACGAGATCGACAAGGTGGGGGCCGATTACCGCGGCGACCCATCCTCGGCGCTCCTCGAGGTGCTCGATCCGGCCCAGAACACCGATTTCTCGGATCACTACCTCAATCTGCCCTGCGACCTCTCCAAGGTCATGTTCATCACCACGGCCAACATGACCGACACCATCCCGGCCCCGCTCCTGGACCGCATGGAGGTGATCCGCCTGGCCGGCTACACCCAGGAGGAGAAGATCGAGATCACCAAGCGCTATCTCCTGCCGCGGCAGCTTACGGAAAACGGCATCACCGCCAGGCAGCTCCAGATGGACGATGCCATCATCGCCCGCATCATCACCCACTACACGCGGGAGGCGGGCCTCCGGAATCTCGAACGGGAAATCGGCTCGGTCTGCCGCAAGGTGGCGCGCAAGGTGGCCGAGGGCGGCAAGGGGCCCTATGCCGTTTCGGTCCGCACCTTGAGCCAGTACCTGGGGCCGCCCAAGTTTCTGCCCGAGGCGGAGACCGAGACCATCGACCAGCCCGGCATGGCCACGGGGCTCGCCTGGACCGAGGTGGGCGGCGAGATCCTTTACGTGGAGGTCTCCATCGTCAAGGGGCGCGGCAACCTCACCATGACCGGCCAGCTGGGCGAGGTCATGAAGGAGTCGGCCCAGGCGGCGGCCAGTTTCTGCCGCTCGCGCCTGGGCAAGCTGAAATTCAAGGACAACTACTTCGACGAGGTGGATATCCACGTCCACGTGCCGGCCGGGGCCATCCCCAAGGACGGCCCCTCGGCGGGGGTCACCATCGCCACCGCGCTCTACTCGGCCCTGGCCAAAAAGACCGTGCGCCAGGACGTGGCCATGACCGGCGAGATCACCCTGCGCGGCCGGGTGCTGCCCATCGGCGGCCTGAAGGAAAAGGCGCTGGCCGCCTTGCGGGCGGGGATCACCACCGTCATCATCCCGGACCAGAACCAGAAGGATCTGGTGGAGATCCCCAAGGATCTGCGCGACAAGATCAAGTTCGTACCGGTGAAGAGCATGGACCAGATCCTTTCCCAGGTCTTCCGCAGAAAGTAGTCTCCCGGCCCGCGGGCCGTCCACTTAACGGTGCGAGAAGAGCATGGCTCGTGATGCCCGTCCGAAGCGCAGAAAAAAGAAGGCCGGCAACCCGTTCCTCTGGGTTGCCGGTTTTTTGTTGCTGCTCGTGGTGGGCGCCGGCGGCTCCCTGTGGCTCTATGGCCATTCCGCCGGCCCCTTGACCGGCGGCGACGTGGCCGTCCTGATCCCGCCCCGCTCCTCGCTGGCCGCCATCGAGGGCCACCTCCAGAACGCCAGGGTTATTCATGCCGACGGCCGTTTCCAGTGGTATGCCAGGCTGCGGGGGGTGGCCACCCGGCTCAAGGCCGGCGAGTATGTCTTCCGGGCCGGCCAGACGCCGGAGGAGGTGCTGCGGATCCTCGTGGCCGGCAGGGGAATCCGGCATAAAATCACCATCCCGGAAGGGTACAACATCGCCCAGATCGCCGATCTGGTGGCGGCCTCAGGGCTCGCGACGCGGGCGCAGTTCCTCGCCCTGGCCAGGGACAGGCAGATCGCGGCCCGGTTCGGGGTCGAGGCGGAGACCCTTGAAGGGTACCTCTTTCCCGATACCTACTACTTTACCCGGAACCAGGCGCCGCGCGAGATCGTCACGGTCATGGCGGAGCGGGGGAAGAGGGTGCTCGACGAGGTGATGGCCGCAGCTCCGGCTGACCTTGGCCTGACGCCGCATCAGGTGCTGACCCTGGCCTCCATCGTCGAAAAGGAGACAGGCCAGCCCCGGGAACGGCCGCTCATCGCCCGAGTCTTCCTGAACCGCCTGCGCCAGGGCATCCGCCTCCAGGCCGACCCCACCGTGATTTACGGGATCGCCAATTTCAACGGCAACATCACCAAGGCCGATCTGAAGACCAGGAATCCTTATAACACCTACGTGAACTCCGGCCTGCCGCCGGGCCCCATCGCCAGTCCGGGACGCGAGGCGATCGCCGCCGTGCTCAACCCGGCCCCTGGCTCCCACCTCTACTTTGTCTCCCGCAACGATGGCTCCCACCACTTCTCCGCCACCCTGGCCGAACACAACCGGGCGGTGGCGAACTTCCAGCCGAAGCGGCCGCCCGAGCCGGCAAAGAAGGGCAAGCGCTAGCGCTGAACCGCCTGACGCGGGAATCGTGTGGGGGGAAGGGGATGGTCAGACGCCGAGGCTGTCCAGCTTGCCCATGAGTTCCCACGCCTTCTTGAATTCGGGATTCTGCTTGAGGATGCGTTCCAGGGCCTTGCGGGCGCCGGCATACTCCTTCATCTCCGCCAGCAGCAGGGCGTAGTTGTAGTTGACCAGATCGTTGTTGGGCGTGATCCTGAGCGCCCGCTCGTAGTAGCCCCTGGCCCGCTCGTACTCCTTGCGGCGGCGGCAGACGATGCCCATGTGGTTGAGGATGACGATTTCCTCGGTCTCGGCGCCGAGGTTCTTGTGCATGATCTCCTCGGCCTCGGCGTCGAGTCCGCAGTTGAGGCACGCCTCGATGAATTTCTGCGGCAGCCTGTGCTCCTTCCTGCTGAGTTTGAGGGCCGCGAGCAGAGTGGTCTTGGCCGCCTCGCCCTTGCCCATCCGGTTCTGTTCCAGCGAGAGATCCACGTAGCGTTCCGCCTTGTTGGGCGAGAGTTCGATGCCCTTCTGCAGGGCGGCCACGGCAGCGGCATGGTCGTGCTGGCGGATGTGGATGCGGGCCAGGCCGTCCAGCGAACGCACGTAGAGGTCGTTGCTGCAATCCTTGCAGCGCTGGTAGTTGGCGGCGGCCTCATCGAATTTTCCCTGCTTTTCCAAGGTCTCGCCGAGGTAGTAGTAGGTGGCCGCCTGGCCGGGCTGGAGTTTTCTGGCCTCGGCAAGCAGCCTGAGGGCCTCGTCGTAGCGATGTTCGCGCAGCTGCCGTTTGCCGGCATAGAGGGCCCGGTGGTACGGGTCCGGCTCGTAGACCTTCTTGAGGGCCGCCTCGATCTTCTGGCGGAGGGCCTCCGGGGTGACGGGCTTGACCAGGTAGCCGTCGATGTGTTCCTCGGTGACCGACATGATCCGGTCGAGATCGTCCACCACGGTGATCATGATGAAGGGCAGGTGCCAGTAGGCTTCGGAGCTGCGGATCCGGTGGAGCAGTTGCAGGCCGTCCATCTTCGGCATCAGGAGGTCGGAGAGGATGATGTCGATGGGCGGGTGGCTGAACTGGATCTTTTCCCACGCCTCCTTGCCGTGCCTTGCCACCGCGACGTCGTTGTAGCCGAGATTGCCCAGCATGTTGGCGAGCATCTGCGCCATGGCGGCATTATCCTCGACCACGAGGAAGTTGTAGCGGCGGCTGGTTCCCATCGGCGTCCTTGTGAGAGGCGTCCCCTCTTGTGGGTGGCTTCATTGTCGCAGAGCCGCGAAAAGGGTGTCAAGGAAATTGGCGGGAGGAGGGGAGGTGCGGCCTTGCAGGGAAGTGCGAGAGGCCTCTGGCAGGCTGCTAACTCGTTTTTCGCCGGCCTGCGAGCGCCCCGGGGAGGGGGCGCCACTTCCGGCATCTCGGCACCATGCCGGAAGTGTGAGAACGTGCCGGATTCACTTCGGCACGTTCGTGGTTGCCAAAGGTCATGGCTGATTTTGGCAACGTCCAGCTAGAGGCCGCGGCTGTCCAGCTTGCCCAGAAGTTCCCACGCCTTCTCGAAGCCGGGGTTCTGCTTGAGGATGCGTTCCAGGGCCTTGCGGGCGTCGGCATACTCCTTCATCTCCGCCAGCAGCAGGGCGTAGTTGTAGTTGACCAGATCGTTGTTGGGCGTGATCCTGAGCGCCCGCTCGTAGTATCCCCTGGCCCGCTCATACTCCTTGCGGCGGCGGCAGACGATGCCCATGTGGTTGAGGGTGACGATCTCCTCGGTCTCGGCGCCGAGGTTCCGCTGCATGATCTCCTCGGCCTCGGCGTCGAGCCCGCAGTTGAGGCACGCCTCGATGAATTTTTGCGGCAGCTGCTTCTCTTTTTTCGAGAGCTTCAGGGCGGCGGCGAGTTCCGCCGTGGCCCCTTCGCGGTCGCCCATCTGGTTCAGCTGGAGGGAGAAGTCCACCCGCCGTTCCGCATTGTTGGGGGAAATCTCGATGGCCATCTTGAGCACCATGGCCGCGTTGGCGGGTTCATGCTTCCGGATGTAGATGCGGGCCAGGCCGTCCAGGGCGCGGACGTAGAGGTCGTTGCTGCAATCCTTGCACTGCTGGTAACTGGCTTCGGCCTCGGTCAGTTTTCCCTGCCGTTCGAGGATCTGGGCGAGGTAAAAATGGGGCGCGGTCTGGGCGGGTTGCAGCCGCCTGGCCTCTTCCAGCGATTGGCGCGCGATCTCGAGGCGCCCCTCGTAGAGAAAGCGCTTGCCCGCGTAGAGGGCGCGATGGTAGGGGTCGGGATCGTAGACCCGCTTGAGGGCCGAGACTATTTTCTGCTGGAGCGTCTCCTGGGTGACCGGCTTCACCAGGTAGCCGTCGATGTGTTCCTCGGTGACCGACATGATCCGATCGAGGTCGTCCACGCCGGTCACCATGAGGAAGGGAATCTTCCAGTGGTGTTCCGATTGCCGGAGGCGTTTGAGCAGCTGCAGGCCATCGAGTTTGGGCATCAGCAGGTCGGAAAGAATGATGTCCACCGGCGGATGGGCGTGCAGCACCTGGTCCCACGCCTCCTCGCCGTTCATGGCGGTGTGGATGTTGCCATAGCCCAGGTTCCCCAGCATGGTGACGAGCATCTTCACCATGGAGATGTTGTCATCGACCACTAAAAAGGTGGCGTTGGTCGGGTTCATCGCCTCTCTCCTGGCAGGATGTTGCAAAAGTCATCCATGATCTTTTGCAACGACGAACTCGCAGAAGTGAATTCTGTGAATTCTTGCAATTTCCGCGACTTACAGACTCGCGGCAATTGGCGCCCCATCCATGGGAGCGCACGCAGGCTGCCGAAAAACAAGTTTTTAAACAGCCCGCTACTCGCCCTTGATGAATTCCACCGTGCTGTCGGCCGGGGTCATGGCCGGGTCCGCCTCGATGACGATCTCCGCCTGGTGGCGGGTTTCGAGTTCCACCAGGTCGGCCCGCTTCTTGTTCAGGATGTACTGCGCCACCTCGATCGGCAGGCGGCAGAGAACCTTTTTTGCCTGGCGCCGGCTCATGCCGGTCTGGATCTGGCGCAGATGCATGAGGGCCAGCGCCTCCACCGAGCGGATCACGCCGCGCCCCTCGCAGTAGGGGCAGGTCTTGTAGGCGCCGGTGTGGATGGGCGCCGCCATCTTCTGCCGCGAGATCTGCATCAGGCCGAATTTCGAGATCTTGGAAAAATCGACCTTGGCCTTGTCGCGCTTCATGCACTCCCGC
>JBFLYY010000341.1:0-2293 GCA_040756495.1 Thermodesulfobacteriota bacterium
CCCCCAGATAACCGCCATCTACGGCGGCAGGATCACCAACTGGCAGGAGATCGGCGGACCGGAGGCCACCATCTACGTCATGAACCGCGAAGAGGGGGACTCGTCCCGCACGGTGCTCGAAGCCGTGATTCCCGGCTTCAAGGAGATCACCCCGGTGGGCGAACGGATCTACACCACCCCCGAGGCGGTCAAGACGCTGCGCACCTATCCCGATACCATCGGCTACCTGCCCTTGTCGGCGCTGCGCGGCTCCGGCCTCGTTCCCCTGGCCGTCAACGGTGTGGCGGCCAGGGAGGGGACGGTCCGCAATGGCCGCTATCCGCTGACCGTCCCCTTCGGTTTCGTCTGGAAGGAGACGCCGCAGGGAAGGGTGCGGGAGTTCCTGCGCTTCATCCGGAGCGAAGCGGGGCGGAAGCTGCTGCGCGCCAACGGCGCGGTGCCGGCCGAACAATGAAAGGTGGCTGATGCCCGGCTCCATCGCCAAAAAATTCCTGTTTGCCCAGATCGCGCTGATCGCCGCGATCACCATCCTGCTCGGCCTGCTCAGCGCCCACTTCTTCGGCGAATATCTGCTGGACGACCAACGGGAACACCTTGCCCTCCTCAGCCAAGCCGCGGCCCAGGACGTGGCCGCCAAGATCAGCCGCTACCGCTCCCAGAGCCAGATCCTTGCGGAAGGGAACGCGGTCCAGATCTACTCCGAAAAATTCCAGGAACAGCTTCTGATCGGCTATTTCAGCCGGTTCCGGAACGACTTCCCCAAGATCGCCTACGTCAACGAACAGGGCGAGGAGGAGGTCAAGGTCGTTGGCGGGGTGGCGCAGGAAAAAATCGGCACCCGCGCGGCCCCGACGATCCTTGCCGAGGCGGAGGTTCCCAACCGTCCGCATCTCGTTCCGCAGGTCTTTGTCGATCCGGATCTGCGCACGGCCGCCATCCATTTCGCCTACGCCCGCCGCCACTATTTCGGCGACACCTTCCAGGGCCTCGTTGTCGCCACCGTGCCGCTTTCGTCGCTCACCTCCGGCATCGACACGATCAACCGCCCCCGCTCCATCCGCTTGTTCCTGGTGGATGGAGCAGGCACCATTCTCCACGGCGGCTCCCCTGGTCAGAACTCGCGGCTCCTCCTCGATGGCCGCCCCTTCGCCCCGCGGGCCACCATGTTTTCCGGGCGCGCAGCGCTCCAGGCCGTGGACAGCCATTACACCGCAGCGCCCGTTGCCGGCTCCCCCTGGTGGCTCGTGGCAAGCCAGCCCCATGCCGACTTCATCGCGCCGCTGGCCAGGCTCCGGTTGACCCTTGCCGCGTACTTCGTCCTGATCCTCGCGCTCTCGACTTTTGCCTCCCACCGCCTGGCCCGCGGCATCACCCGGCCGCTCAAGCAGCTCACCACGGCGGCCCAGGAGATCGCCCACGGCGAACTGGCCCAGAAAATCACGGTGGAGAGCGGCGACGAAGTGGCGGAACTGGCCCGTTCGTTCAACCGCATGAGCGAGGAACTGGTGAGCGCCGCCGCCCGCGAACAAGAACTGCTGCGCACCGAGGCCCAGGCCCGGCTGGCCGCCGAAATGGCAAACCAGCAGAAGGGCTTCTTTCTGACCAACATGAACCACGAACTGCGGACGCCCATCACCGGCATCATGGGCATGGCCCAGTTGCTGGAGCAGACGGAACTGAGCAGGGAACAGCGGGATTACGTCGCCACGATGCTGGAGTCCAGCGAACACCTGCTGCAGATCGTCGAGACGATCCTGAGCTTCGCCACCATCGAGACCGGCGCCCTCGAACTCGCCCCGGTTCTCTTCGAGCCGCGCCGGCTCATCGCCGACCTCGCCGCCCTCTACCAAGCCAAATTCGGGGAAAAGGGGCTGGATTTCTCCTGGGAGGTGGACCAGGCCACGCCGGCGCGCCTGATCGGCGACCAGGACAAGCTGCGGCTCGTCTTGCAGAACCTGCTCGCCAATGCCTGCAATTTCACCGATACCGGGGTCGTGGCCATCACCGTCGGCCCCGCGGCGCCGGTGCCCGATGCCCACGGCCGGTTGCGGCTGCGTTTCGTGGTCAGCGACACCGGCATCGGCATCCCGGAAGAACAGCAGCGGGCGGTCTTCGAACAGTTCACCCAGGCCGACATGACCATCAGCCGCAAGATCGGCGGCCTGGGACTGGGACTTTCCATCACGCGCCGGCTGGTCGGCCTGATGCTGGGCGATCTCGTCCTGAACAGCCGGCCCGGCCAGGGAACCACCGTGACGGTCACCATCCCCTTCGCCGTGCCGGCGGCGGGGGC
>JBFLYY010000342.1:0-2779 GCA_040756495.1 Thermodesulfobacteriota bacterium
ACTCCTCGAACAGCTGGCTGGTAAGGGACGAGTACAGGGCCGGTTTCCTTGCTGGTTGTGTTGACCACCTTTTCTGGTTCCTTAGCACAAAAGGCCGGACCCGGCAAGGGCGCGGCGTAAAAAAAGGCCGCTCCTGCCAATCGCAGGTGGCATGAGCTTTTTGCCCCCTATCTTTCTGATGCAGACAGACTGCCGGGCGGGATACCTCCGGCTGTCGCCCGTCTCCAGGCCGGGTCGCCCGTTTTCCCGCGCCGTGCCCCAACAAAAATGTGCTGTACAAGCCGCGCCTCTTTTGCCTATCATCTCTCCATGGGCCTTGTGATCGCGTTTTTTGTTCCTGGGGGGGAGCACGACCGGGCGGCCCTCTTGGCGCCCGGACAACCGAAGGAGTCTTCTCGTATGGGCAAGAATCTCAACCTGCGCTGGAAAATCCTCGCCTGCACCTTCGCGGGCATGCTGGCGGTGACCCTCCTCATCTCCATCGCCACCGTCGTCACCGTCAGGTACAACGCCGATCAGGAGATCGCGTCGTTCCGCCAGGCCGAGCTGGAACGGAATAAGGAGGCGCTGAAAAATCTTGTGGATGTAGCCCATGCCGTGGTCGCCTCCACCTATGAAAACACGCAGGATCAGCAACAGGCCGCTGCGAGTATCAAAAAACTCCGTTACGGGGATGGCTCCGGCTATTTCTGGATCAACGACACCGCCAAACCTTTTCCCTCCATGGTCATGCATCCCACGGTGCCTGCCCTGGACGGCAAGGTGCTGGACGATGCCAAGTTCAACTGCGCCCTGGGCAAGAAGGAGAACCTCTTCAAGGCCTTTGTCGGGGCCTGCGAGGCCAATGGCGGCGAGGGGTTCGTCGATTACCTCTGGCCCAAGCCCACCAAGAACGGCCTCACCGCCGAGCAGCCCAAGCTCTCCTATGTCCGCGTCTACCAACCGCTTGGCTGGATCATCGGCACCGGCGCCTATATCGACAGCATCGACGAGGCGGTGGCCTACAAGAGCGCGGCGGTGAACAGGGAGATCCGCGCGCTCATTACCCGTATCTTCGTCACCACCATGGCCATCACCCTTCTCGCCATGGCCGGCCTCTATCTGATGGCCAAGAAATTCTGCAACCCCATCGAGAGGTGCGCGGCCTTTGCCGACGAACTGGGCGGCGGCAATCTGAACGCCCAGCTCACCGTCGCCACCAACGACGAGGTGGGGCTGCTCGCCTCCTCGCTCCAGGGGATGGGCGCGCGGATCAGCGAGACCATGCAGGGGATCTCCACCACCGCCGCCGCCCTCTCCAGCGGGGCCTCCGATCAGGCCTCCGCCCTGGAGGAGACCACCTCCTCCCTGGAGGAGATGGACACCATGACCAGACAGAACGCCGAAAACGCCGAAAACGGCAACCGGCTGACCGAGGAGACCAGCACGGCCGTGGCCCGGGCGGACGCCGTCATGCACGAACTGACCAGTTCCATGGCCCAGATCTCGGCGGCCAGCCGCGACACCCAGAAGATCGTCAAGACCATCGACGAGATCGCCTTCCAGACCAACCTCCTGGCCTTGAACGCGGCGGTGGAGGCGGCCCGGGCCGGCGAGGCCGGGGCGGGTTTCGCCATCGTCGCCGACGAGGTCAGGAATCTGGCGCAGCGGGCGGCCGCCGCGGCCCGCGAGACCGCGGCCATGATCGAGTCCACGGTCCAGCAGGTCGAGAAGGGCAACGGGCTGGCCGAGAAAACCAGCACCGCCTTCGGCGAGGTCTCCAACACCATCGGCAAGGTGCGCAGCATCATGGGCGAAATCACCCACGCCTCACGGGAACAGGCCAACGGCATCGCCCAGATCCACTCGGCCATCACCAACATCAACGCGGTCACCCAGAAGACGGTGGAGAGCGCCCACGACCTGCTCCAGCTCGTCGAGGCCTTCCACGCGCAGAAAGACACCCGGAGTTGACCGGCCGCCCCTCCCTCCGGCCGGTCGGAGAATAGCCTTGCCCCTTCCCCTGGGTAAGGCTATTCTTGTTGGCGCACCCACACCCTCCGGAGGTTTCCATGGAATGCATCAAGGACAACAACGCCTCGGCCTGCCCCTGTCCCAAAGTGGAATGTTCCCGCCGCGGCGCCTGCTGCGAGTGTCTCAGACACCACCTGACAAAACAGCAATTGCCCGCCTGCTGTTTTGCCGCCCTGGCCGAACCAGGGGCCAAGGACCGTTCCTTCGCCGCCTTTGCCCGGCTGGTGGCCGCCTGAACCAGGTTGCTTTTTGCCGGCGCCCTCCGCTACAATGGGCCGGAAGCCCGAACCGCCACCCTTCTTTTTCGCCACGGAAACCGCGATGGACGAATTCGCCTGGGAAGAACGCTACAGCATCAACGATGACGCCATCGACCAGGAACATCGCCGCCTTTTCGCGCTGGCCAACCAGGTGCTCTCTTTCCGGGCCAGCGGCGAGCGGCTGGAGGCCGTGCGCGGCGCCATGGTCGCCCTCTACGACTACGTCAAGACCCACTTCGCCCACGAGGAGCAATACATGCAGGCGGCGGGCTATCCGGGGCTGCCGGCCCACCGGGTGCTGCACGAGACGATCATCCACGAGATGAACGAGATCATGCGCGAGAGCCCCCAGCTCGACACCCTGGTGTACAAGCTCAAGCGGCTGATGAAAACCTGGGTGGTGCACCACATCCAGGAGGCGGACCGCCAGATCGGCGACTTCCTGCGACAGCGGGCCGGCCAATCCTTTTCCGGCGAAGGCTCCGGCGGCGGCGCCGTGCCGCCCC
>JBFLYY010000343.1:0-5715 GCA_040756495.1 Thermodesulfobacteriota bacterium
GGCCGCCCTGGTCCTCCTGGGCGACAAGGATCAGCTCGCCTCGGTGGAGGCAGGCTCCCTCATGGGCGATCTCTGTTTCGCCGCCACGGCCGGCGACGGTGCGACTCCCCTGGCCGGCTCGGTGGCGGAATTGACCACCAGCTTCCGTTTCGCCGCGGAGGCGGGCGTTGGCGCCCTCGTCGGCCGGATCAAGGCCGGCGACAGCGAAGGGATGCTGGTCCGGCTCGACGGCCGCGACGCCGATAGCCGGCTTTATGCGGCCCCGCTGCCGCTGAGTCGAAACGAGCCCTTGCGCCGGCTGATTGTCGAGGGCTATCGCCCTTCGTTGACCGCGACCGATCCGGGCGAGGCCCTGGCGCGGCTTGCCGATTTCCGTCTGCTCTGCGCCCTCCGCCGGGGGCCGTTCGGCGTTGGCGCCCTGAACGGATTGTGCGAGCGGGTGTTGGCCGAGGCCGGTCTGCTGCGGCCGCAGGGGGAGTGGTACCAGGGGCGGCCGCTGATGGTCACCGCCAACCATTACGGCCTCAGGCTCTTCAACGGCGATCTCGGCGTGCTCTGGCCCGACGGGAGCGGCACCCTCCACGCCTGGTTCCTCGACCCGGCCAGCGGCAGGCTGCGCAGCGTGCCCACCGCGCGCCTGCCTGGCCACGAAACCGCCTTTGCCATGACCGTGCACAAGAGTCAGGGTTCGGAGTTTACGCGGGTGGTGGTGCTGCTGCCGGAGGAGGTTTCGCCGGTCCTGACCAGGGAGTTGCTTTACACCGCGGTCTCCAGGGCGAGAAAGGCGGTGGCCATCTTCGGGACGCCGGAAATCTTGCGGCAGGCCGTGGCGCAGCGGGTGGTGCGCCGTTCCGGGTTGCGGCAACGGCTCGTGGCGGGTGAAGGGAGAGGAACTACTGCTTCGTGAAGAGCGTCTTCAGCACCTCGCGGAGCGGGGACATGGTGTACGGTTTCTGGATGAAGCCGGCCAGCCCTTTGCCTGTGAAGCGTTGGGTCACTTCCTCCTCGTGGTAGCCGCTGGAGAGCACCACCTGCACCTCGGCGTTGATGCGGCGCATCTCGCGGAAGGCCTCCTCGCCGTCCATGTGCGGCATGGTCAGATCCATGACCACGCAGTCGATGTTCTCGTGCTGGGCGCGGTATATCGCCACGGCCTCCCGGCCGTCCTTGGCCGGAATCACGCTGAAGCCCATGCGTTCCAGCATCTGGCGACCGACGGCGCGGACCGTTTCCTCGTCATCGACCAGCAGCAGGGTCTTGCCGGCGAAACCGGGTTCGACGACCTGGGGAACGGCGTGGCTGGGCTGTTTGCCGTTGGCCTGGAGGGCGGGGAAGAGCACCTTGACGGTGGTGCCGCGGCCGGGTTCGGTGTAGACCTTGATGGCGCCGCGATGGCTGCGGGCAATGCCGAGCACCGCCGACATCCCCAAGCCCCGGCCGGTGAACTTGGTGGTGAAGAACGGGTCGAAGAGCCGGGCCTTGATCTCGTTGTCCATGCCGCAACCGGTGTCCGCCACCTCGACGTAGCAATAGATCCCCTCGGGCAGGTGCTGCTCGTAGACAAAGGTGTTGGCGAGGTAGGCGGTATCGCACTCCATGGCGCCGGTGCTGATCGAGACGACGCCGCTGCGGTCGCCGATCGCCTCTGCCGCGTTGATCACCAGGTTCATGATGACCTGGCGGATCTGCGAGATATCCGCCTCCACCATGGGCAGGTTGGGGGTGAAGTTGTATTTGAGCACGTTCTTTTTCGAGACCGAGACCTCCAGCATGTGGGTCATGGCCTCGACGATTTCCGAGAGGTTGATGGGCTGGACCACGAAGCGGCCCTTGCCGGCGTAGGCGAGCATCTGCTTGCACAGTTCGGCGGAGCGGCGGGCCGCTTTTTCGATGGCCAGGATGTTCTCCCGGGCCGGCGAGACCGGCGAGAGTTCGGAAAGGGCCAGGTCGGCGTTGCCGAGGATGACCATGAGCAGATTGTTGAAGTCGTGGGCAATGCCGCCGGCGAGTACCCCGAGACTTTCGAGCTTCTGCACGTGGCGCATCTGCTCTTCGATCTTTTTCTGCTCGCCCTCGGCGCGTTTGGTGTCGGTCACGTCCTGGAGCAGGCAATGGGTCTGCTTGACCGCGCCGTTGTCGTGGTAGCTGATCCGGCCGGAGGCGGAGACATCGACAAACATGCCGTCCTTGCGGATCAGTTTGTATTCCACGCCGCTGATGGCGCCCTGCTGCTTGTACCGCGGGAAATTCTCCTTGACCCGATCGAGCCATTTGGGGTGGACCAGGGCGGTGAAGGGCTTGCCGACCACCTCCTCTTTTTTCGCGTATCCGAGCATGTCGAGCCAGGTGCGGTTGACCTCGAGAAAGAGGCCGTTGGTGTCCAGCGACTGGTAGGCAAAAGGCGCCTTGTCGAAGAGTTCCTGGTAATAGTCCGATTTCTGTTCGGCGGCCTGCTTTTCCTCAAGGCAGACGGCCAGGGTCTGCTCAAGTCGCTTGAGGCGTGCGTCCTCGGAATCCTGCTTCGGGGCCATGGCGTGTCCTTCCGTACGGTGCGTGTGGTGCGGCCGTGTACCCCCACCTACGCCGGCACGGGCCGCTTGCATCCATACCAAGTACGCCAAAGCCTGTCAGGTTGTCAAGGGAATGCCCATATTTTTTGATAGATTTGACGCGGCCGGAATTGCGAGAACTCGCAAAATTCACTTCTGCGAGTTCGTCGTTGCAAAAGGTCAGGGATGACTTTTGCAACATCCTAGAGCAGGCCGATCTCCCGCAGCATCTCCTGGGCCACGGTAAGGAGGGTGGCCCGTTCCGCGGCCGACCGCGCCTCCACGTAGAAGCGCACCTTGGGTTCGGTGCCCGAGGGGCGGATCATCAGCCAGCTCCGGTCGTCGAGGATCATCTTGCGGCCGTCGATGGCGATCACCTGGGCAATGGTCCGCTCCTGGCCGCCAACCTTGATCCTCACCCCCACCTCGTAGCGGGCGAGCCGGCCTAAGGTGGCGGCGAGCGCCTCGCCCTGCTGGTTCACCGTCACCCCGCCGCGGCCGGGATAGTAGGCGCCGAACTCCGCTTGCAGGGATGCCAGGTAGTCGCCCAGGTTCCGGTTGCGGCTCATGACCATGTCCAGGGCGAGGATGAGGCCGATGTAGGCGTCCTTTTCCGGGGTGTGGCCGATGGTGGTGATGCCGTCCGACTCCTCGAAGCAGACGAGCGCCTTGCCGATTACCGGCTTGAACTCCTTGAACCCGACCCGCGGCTCGAAGACCTCCTCGCTCAAGGCTCCGGCGATGGCGTTGGCAAAGTTGCTGGTGGCCACGGTCTTGGCCACCATCCCCTTCCTGCCCTTGGTCTCGTGGAGGAAGTGGTAGCTCATGGCGCCGAACATGTTCATGTCGATCTCGTTCACGCCGTCGGTGAAGCGGATGCGGTCCGCGTCCGGGTCGAGGATCGCCCCGAGCTTGAGCGGCTCGGGCCGGCCCTGGAGCGCGGCGGTGATGGCCGCCATGTTGGCGGTGGAAGGCTCCGGCGCCACGCCGCCGAAGGTGGGATCGGCCGTATCCCGGAAGAAGAGCACCCGCTCCGGCGGCAACCCCGCGAGCAGTCTGTGGATGTGGACCCGGCTCGCGCCATGCACGCAGTCCACGGCCAGGACGTAGTCGCTGCGGCTCTTCAATTCCGCCATGAGGGCTTGGTGGTTGAGGCCGTGGCGCCCCTCGCCCCGGGCCAGGAGGGCAAACCAGCTCCCCAGGGCGTCAAGCCGGGTGATGAGGCTGGGGTCGGCCGGGGCGGTATGGTCGTGGCCCTCGGCCATGATCCGGCGGGTGAGCGCGGTGATGCGGCTGGTGATACTGCTGGCGGCCGGGCCGGCATCGGCGGCGTTGTACTTGAAGCCGGCGTATTCGAGGGGGTTGTGGCTCGGGGTGAGGTTCACGGAAAAGGCCGCCTTTTCCATGAGCACCGCGGCGGAGAGCACGCCGGTGGTCGCCTCGCCGGCGTAGCGGATGCGAAAGCCGTGGCTGGTCAACACCGCCATGACCTGCTGCGCGAAGTACTCGCCGGCGAAACGGTTGTCAAAGCCGACCACTGCCCCGCGCTCCTGCGCCTCGGCGAGGGAGGAGACTCCCAATGTTCCGGCCAGCGTCCGGTCGTGCTCCAGTTCCCGGTACATGGCGACGATGGCCAGGGTGACCTGCCGCACCGAGCGGCCGAAGAAGTCCTTGCCCAAGTATCCGCGCCAGCCCGAGGTGCCGAAGCTGACCGGCGACCGCGGCTGCGTGGCCCGGCTGGCGATCTCGTCGCGGAGCAGGGCGTAGGCGGCGTCGATCTCGGCTTGCCAGGCGGCCTGCTCCGCCGATCCGGCCGGGCAGCTATTGCGGCGCAGAACCAGTTCGCGGATCAGGGCAAAGTAGTCGCTGTGGTCGTGGTCGTTGGGTACAAGAAAACGCTGGCGCAGGGCAGGGGCGTCGTCGTGCTGGGCCATGGGGAAATCCTTCGCAAGGGTGTGGGTGAAAAAAATGGTGCAGATTTTTTTTGCTAACCTGTGATATAACCTGACTTATACCACAGCATCTTGTTGATTCTCCATCCTTAATGAACGGATTTTTTGCCCTGCTGGTGGGCGCCACCGGGGGGAGGGGTTGATTTTTCTCGATCCGACAGGGAGTTGGTGAGCTTGCCCCATGGTGAGGCCAGTCTTTCCGGGCAGGGCCGCGTCCGGCGGCTCTGTTTGGCGCTAATTGCTTGACTTTGCGTGGTCATCTGCCTCGGAGGTTGGCACTTTTTGCTGGTTGGCACAGGTTTCGGTTGCTTCCCCGGCCAAGATTGACTATAGAGTGTGGGCGCAACCGTTTGAATCGCTTTTGAAATCAGCCGCTCCAGGCGGCATCGATTATTTGTTTCCCACTACAGATTAACCCTGAGCAGGAGAGGAAGAAGATGGGTAAGCATGACACGGCTCTCATTCTTTGGTTCGACGAGATCTTGATCGAGGACGTGCCGATGGTTGGTGGCAAGAACGCTTCGTTGGGCGAGATGCACCAGAAGCTGGCCTCCAAAGGGGTGAGCGTGCCCAACGGTTTCGCCATCACCGCCTATGCCTACCGCCACCTGCTCAAGACCGCCGGCATCGAAAAAGCGATCGAAGAGGCCCTGGCCGGCCTCGATACCCACGACCTGCGCAACCTCCAGGAGCGCGGCAAGAAGACCCGCGAGATCATCCGCAACGCCGAGTTCCCCGACGACCTGCGCGCCGCGGTGCTCGAAGCCTACCAGAAGATGGAAAAGGAATACGGCAAGAACGTGGACGTGGCGGTGCGCTCCTCGGCCACGGCCGAAGATTTGCCCGACGCCTCCTTTGCCGGCCAGCAGGAGACCTACCTCAACATCCAGGGCCCGGACGCCCTGATCGACGCCTGCAAGAAGTGCTTTGCCAGCCTGTTTACCGACCGCGCCATCTCCTACCGCCACGACAAGGGCTTTGGCCAGTTCGACGTCTATCTCTCCATCGTGGTCCAGAAGATGGTGCGTTCCGATTCCGCCTCCTCGGGCGTCATGTTCTCCATCGACACCGAGAGCGGCTTTCAGGACGCGGTCTTCATCACCGGCGCCTGGGGCCTGGGCGAGAACGTGGTGCAGGGCGCGGTGAACCCCGACGAGTTCTACGTCTTCAAGCCGACCATGAAGCAGGGCAAGCGCCCCATCGTCAGCAAGCGG
>JBFLYY010000344.1:0-8624 GCA_040756495.1 Thermodesulfobacteriota bacterium
CGCTACGAACTGCCGGCAATCGGCAAGGTGCTCGTGGTGGAGTTGCCCGGCGTGGTGGAGGAGCCTCCCGCCCCGGGCGTCCTCTTCCTCGACGCGGCTCGCGCCCCCTTCCCGTGGGTGGTGCGCAGCATGGCCCAGGGCGACCGCTTTCACCCCCTGGGGGCTCCGGGACGGCGCAAGCTCTCCGACTTCCTCACCGACCGCAAGATTCCGGCCAGGGAACGCTGGCGGGTGCCGGTGGTGGAGGCGGCGAATGGTCGCATCGTCGCCCTGGCCGGCATGCGGAGCGACGAGGCGGCCAGGCTGGGGGAAGCGACCACGGCCCTGGTGCGCCTCTCCCTGCTGCCGCTATAAATCTCTTTACGGGGTAGGCGATTCATGGTATTGAAGGGCCAGCCAGAAGAGGCTGTTTGGGCGGGTAGCTCAGCTGGATAGAGCGTTAGCCTCCGGAGCTAAAGGTCGTGGGTTCGAATCCCGCTCCGCTCACCATCATGGATTTCACGCAAGAAGGGGCCGCACGGCCCCTTTTTTGTGCCTGCGATTCCCCTGCGCGCCGGCGGCGCAGGCGGGCCGGAGCCTGTTGAAAAAGGCCTGGACTCTTCCGAATTTCCCCTGCTAAAATAGCACGCTTGGGGGCCACGGTGTGGTACCCTTTGGCGCAGCCGGACGCGGCCAGCCCCCCTCCGCCGCGATGGCGGGAGGGAGGGGTGCGCCCTGGCCGTTGACCTGGGCAGTTGTGCCCCTGCGCCGGAATATGCCGTAAGGAATGGAGATTATGATTTTTTCCCGTACCGATACCGAGGTTTCGTTGCCCTCGTTCGCCCGCCAGCGCGTGGTTGTCGCCGTTATCCTGGCCGTCATCGTGCTGTGCAACCTCTTCAACATCTTTCTCTCCTTCAGGCTTTCCGCCTGCCACAACACGCAGATTCAGGCCATCAACCGCATCACCATCAACGTCGGCGCCGCCCACTTTCTGTGCGACAAGATCCTGAACGGCGGGGAGCAGGATCCGCGGGCGGTGGTGAACTTCCTGCAGGAGGCGAGGTCGCAGTACGGCGTCATGCGGACGATCATCCGCGGCAACCACGTGCACCGCTGGTTTCACCCGCAGGGACTGGCCCCGGCCTTCGACGAGATCGGCGGGCAGCTCGACACCCTCCTGCTGATGAGCCGCGACAGCATGCAGGCGGTGGCGGCCGGCGGCGATCCGCTCCTCCACGTCATCGAGCTGAACAAGGCCTTTGCCCAGGCGAATCAGGTGATTACCCATGCCAATTCCCTGCTCTGGCAGGCCATCCGGCAGGAACAGGAGATCTTTTTCGGCGTCCAGATCTTCCTCGCCCTTTCGGCCATCTTTCTGGCCTGCCTGACCATCGTTGTCTTCCGCCGCTACGACAAGGGGCGGAAGCATGCCCTGGAGGCGGTGGCCGACCAGCGGAACCAGGAACAGTTCCTGGCCCAGTTCTCCCGCTTCTGCCGGGACACCTCCACCATCAGGCCGGTCTATGAACTGGTCACCGCCTGGCTCGCCGGCCATCTGGGGGTCGATCTGGTCTCGATCTGGCGCCGTGACGCGGAAGGGATCAGCCTTTCCTGCCACTGTCTGTACGACGCCGGCGTCAGAGGACACCGGGAGAGCGGGATGCAGCTTTCCTGCGCCGACATGCCGCGGTACAGCGCGGCCCTCATGCGGGACGAACCCATCGTGGCGGAGGATGTCCGCAGCCATCCCGCCACCAGGGAACTCACCGACGCCTATTTCGCGCCGTTCGGCATCCATTCCCTGCTCGACATCCCCCTCAAGCTCAACGGCGAGATCGCCGGCGTGCTCTGCCTTGAGGTCCGGCACCGGAAGCGGCGCTGGACTTCGCAGGAGATCGCGCTGTGCCGGGCGGCGGCGGACCAGATTTCTTTGGCCCTGAGCCGCACCTACGAGCGGGAGCGGCGGGAGGAGGAGCAGGCCGCGTATGCCGCCCGGCTCGAAAACGAGGTGCGGGAGCGCACCATGGCCCTGGAGGCGGCCAACACCTCCCTGCGCGACAGCGAGGCCCGGCTGCGGCTGGTGTTCGACAAGGCCCCCTTCGGGGCGGCGCTGGTCAACCTCATCGGCCATGTCCTGCAGGTCAACGAGGAGTTCTGCCGCTTTCTCGGTTATGAGCAGCAGGCGTTGATCGAGGCCAATTTCCTGCGTTTTCTGCCCGTCGAGGGCCGGCTGCCGTTCGAGGAGAACCTGAGCCGGCTGCTCACCGGCGAGATCGACAAGTTCCAGATGGACAGCCCCTATGAGGCCAAGGGCGGCAAGCGGGTCTGGGGCCGGACGACCATCCGTCTGCTCCGGGACGAGAGCGGCAAGCCCCTCTATTTCCTGCCCATGGTGGAGAACATCTCCGAACAGAAGAGCTTCGAGAATCAGCTCGGCAAGCTCCACACCGCCATCGAACACAGCCCCCTTTCCATCGTCATCACCGACCCCGAGGGCAGGATCGAATACGCCAACCCCTTCTTCTGCGCCTCGACCGGCTACGCGCTCGACGAGGTGATCGGCCAGAACCCCAGGGTGCTGAAGTCGGACGCCCACGAGCCTGTCTTTTATCAGGAACTGTGGCAGACCATCAAGTCGGGCAAGACCTGGCGGGGCGAGATCTGCAATCGAAAAAAGGACGGCTCCCTCTACTGGGAGCACGCCTTCATCGCCCCGGTCACCGACAAGGACGGGGCGATCGTCAGCTTCATCGGCGTCAAGGAGAACATCACCGAGAAGAAACAGCTGGCCGACGAACTGCGGACCCGCACCGAGATGATCGCGAGCATCGCCTCCGCGGCCCAGAGCGCCATCATCATGATCGACAACCAGGGGCTCGTCACCTTCTGGAACAAGGCGGCCGAGGAGATCTTCGGCTGGCAGCGGGACGAGGTGCTCGGCAGGGATCTGCACGAACTGGTCACCAGCGAGGAGCACCGGCAGCGGTTCCGCGCCGGCTTCGACCAGTTCCGGGAGTGCGGCCGCGGCCCGGCCATCGGCCGCCACGTGGAGTTGACCGCCATCCGCAGGGGCGGCGCGGAGTTCCCGGCGGAGATCTCCCTCTCCGGCGTCCAGATCAAGGGACAGTGGCATGCGGTGGGGATCGTCAACGACATCTCGGAGAGAAAGGAGGCGCAACAGGCCATCCTGGCCGCGAAAGACGAGGCCGAGGCGGCGAACCGGGCCAAGAGCGATTTCCTGGCCCGCATGAGCCACGAGATCAGAACTCCGATGAATGCCATCATCGGGCTGAGCCACCTGGCCCTGGAGATGGAACTCACCGCCAAGCTGCGGGACTACCTCGGCAAGATCGCCTCGGCCGGCAACAACCTCCTGAACATCATCAACGACATCCTCGACTTTTCGAAGATCGAGGCGCGCCGACTGGAACTCGCGCCGCATTCCTTCTCGCTGGAGAAGGTGCTGGTCGATCTGGCCGGCGTTACCGCCTTCAAGGCCCAGGAGAAGGGGCTGGAGTTCATGTTCGCCGTGGCGCCCGAGGTGCCGGACCGGCTCTTTGGCGATTCCCTCCGCCTGGGGCAGGTGCTCGTCAACCTGGTCTCCAACGCCATCAAGTTCACGGAAAAGGGGGAGGTGATCGTGCGGGTCGCCTTGGCGGGCCGCAGCGGCGACCGGGTCACCCTCCGTTTTTCCGTGCGGGATTCCGGCATGGGCATCAGCGAGGAGCAGGTCAAGAACCTGTTCGCCCCCTTCAGTCAGGCGGACGGCTCCATCAGCAGGAACTACGGCGGCACCGGCCTGGGACTCGCCATTTCCAAGCGGCTCGTCACCTTGATGGGCGGCGACATCGAGGTGGAAAGCAGGCCGGGCGAGGGGAGCACCTTCGCCTTTACCGTCGAGTTGAACGCGGGGCCGGAGGCGGCCGCCGTCCTGCCCGCCGCTCCCGCGGACCTCTGCGGCCTGCGGGTGCTGGTGGTGGAGGATCATCCGGTCTCGCGGGAGATTCTGGTGAACGTTCTGCGTTCCTTCTCCTTTTCGGTTTCCGCGGTGGGGAGCGGCGAGGAGGGGCTGGCCGCCTTCGACCGGGCCAATGCCGCCGGCGGTGCCTTCGACGTCCTCGTTCTGGACTATCTGCTGCCCGGCATCAAGGGCGACGCCCTGGCCCGGATTGTCCGCCAACGGCGCGACAGCGCCGGCCGGCCGAAGATCCTGATGCTCACCTCGGTGGGGGCCGCCAAGATCGTCCAGCGCTGCCTCGACGCCGGCTGCGACAGCGTGCTCGACAAGCCGGTGAGCAGGGCGGCCCTTTTCGACGCGATCCAGGGCGTCTGCCGTGGCACGGCAGGCGGTGGCGGGGGAGTTCAGCCCGTTGCCAGGGGGGCGGAGTGGTCCCGGCTCGCCGGAGTCCACGTCCTGCTGGTGGAGGACAACGAGATCAACCAGGAGGTCGGCCGCGCCCTGCTGCAACGGGCCGGGGTGCTGGTCGATGTCGCCTGCAGCGGCGAGGAGGCCGTGGCCGCGGTGCTCGACAAGGAGTACGACCTCGTGCTCATGGATATCCAGATGCCCGGCATGGACGGCCTGGAGGCGACCAGGAGAATCCGGGCCAGCGGCGTTGCCCGCCTGGTCGCGCTGCCCATCGTGGCGATGACCGCGCACGCCATCAGCGGCGACGAGGAATGGAGCCTGGCGGCCGGCATGAACGACCACGTCACCAAGCCCATCGACCCCGACACGCTTTTCGCCACCATGGGCAAATGGCTCCGCAAGCGGGAGGTGCCGGCACCGTCGGCGATGCCGGCGTGCCCCGCCGGCTCCGGCGGGTCGGACCAGGCCTCGCCGCAGATTCCCGGCCTCGATCTCTCCCTGGTCGTCAAGCGGCTTGGCAGCGTCGAACTCTGCCAGGCGATCCTGCGCAAGTTCGTGGAACACTACGCCGGAGCGGCCGAGGAGGTCTGCGCCCGCATCCGGGGCCGGGAGTGGCAGGAGGCGGCCGGGGTGCTCCACACCCTCAAGGGGGTGGTGGGCACCATCTCCGCCCAGTCCCTCTATGACCTTGTCGTGGAGCTGGAAAAGGGGTGCAAGAACGCCCAGCCGCCCGCCGCCGCCCGGCTCGCCGCCTTTGCGGAGGAGCACGGGCGCGTGATCGCCAATGTCCGGGCCTTTCTGGGGATGGAGCCGGCGGACCCGGTGACGGAGCAGGCGGCGGAACCGGAACGGCTGGCCGGGGCCCTTGCCGCCATGCTGCCCGATATCAAGGCCCACCGCCCGGTCAAATGCGGCGAGCATCTCCGGAATCTGAAAATGTTCTCCTGGCCGTCCGAGCACCAGGTCGAGGTGAACCGCCTCGTTGCCGCGATCGAGAACTATCAGTTCAAGGAGGCGGCCCGCCTGGCGGAAGAACTCATCGCGCTCGTGGCGCCGGCAGGGAAGGCATGAAGCAGCTCTCGCAATGCAGCGTATTGCTGGTGGACGACACCGTCGAGAACGTCGATATCCTGATCGGCGTCATGGGCGATTTCTACGAGATGATGGTGGCCACCGACGGTCGGAGCGCCCTGGAGATCGCGCAGAACGGCGCGCCGGACCTCATCCTGCTCGACATCATGATGCCCGGCATGGACGGCTACGAGGTGTGCCGCCGGCTCAAGGAATCCGAGAGTACCAGGGAGATCCCGGTCATCTTCCTGACCGCCATGGCCGAGACCGCCGACAAGACCAGGGGGTTCCGCCTGGGCGCGGTGGACTACATCACCAAGCCCTTCGACGTGGAGGAGGTCCGCGCCCGGGTCAAGACCCACCTTTCCCTGCGCCTGGCCAGGCAGGAGCTGGCGCGGCAGAACGAGCTGCTGGAGGAGCGGGTGCGGGAGCGGACCAGGGAACTGGCCCTGACCCAGGAGGTCACCATCGACTGCCTGGCCGGACTGGCCGAATACCGCGACCCGGAAACCGGCGGCCACATCATGCGCACCAAACATTATATCCTGCGCCTGGCCATCCACCTCCGCCGTCATCCCCGATTCCGCCACCTGCTCGACGAGGCCACCATCGACCTGCTCTACAAGTCGGCGCCGCTCCACGACATCGGCAAGGTCGGGGTCGCGGACAATATCCTCCTCAAGCCGGGCCCGCTGACCGAAGAGGAATTCCGCGAGATGAGCCGGCACACCATCTACGGCCGCGACGCCATCGCCGGGGCGGAGCGCAAGCTCGGCACCAATTCCTTCCTGCGCATCGCCAGGGAGTACGCCTACAGCCACCACGAAAAATGGGACGGTTCCGGCTACCCCGAAGGGCTCAAGGGGGAGGAGATTCCCCTGGCCGGCCGCCTCATGGGGCTGGTGGATGTCTACGACGCCCTCATCAGCAAACGGGTCTATAAACCGCCCCTGCCACACGAACAGGCGGTGCGGATCATCACCGAGGGGGACGGCCGCACCCGCCCCGACAATTTCGATCCCGATGTCCTCACGGCCTTCGTCGAGGTGGAAGATTCCTTCCGCCAGATCGCCCTCCATTTCGCCGATTTCGAGGAAGAACGCGAGGTTCTGCGCCTGCCGGAAAAATAACGGCACCCCTGGAATCCCGCGAGAACTACTGCTACAATGTAGGAAAGTTTGTCCGGCGCCGGCAGCCGTTCCCTATTTGTCCTGGTCCTGTCGAGTTCCGTCCCCGGGGGGGGCAACATAACCTTTCTGGAGTCTTTGGCGTGGCTGCGTTGAGCGAACAGCTGGCCCGGCAGGAGTTGCGCAATAACGTCCGCGATCGCGACCTGATCAAGGCGCGGCTGGTGCTGGCCCATTTTCACGAATTCCCCGCCATGGAGCAGGCGTGGGTGATCGAGGCGCTGGCCGAGTGCCGGGACGACTTTGCCTTGCCCCTGCTCGCCATGCTGGCCTCCAGCGAGCAGGAAACCCACCTCCATCTGCCCGAGTTGCAGGAACTCATTCTGGCCAGGGCGCTCAATAACCCCGGCTTCATCGTGGCGCAGCTCGCCAGGCAGACACCCGAACAGGCGCTCTACGTAAGGATTGCCGGCGACCTCGCCCTGGGCGCGGCGGTGCCGGCCTTGAAGGAAATCATCATGACCGCCACCGACACGGCGCTGCTGGCGGCGGCCATCGAGGCCCTGGCCAGGATCGGCGACGCCGGGAGCGTCGGGGTGGTGGCGGAGATGCTCTATGCCGAGGAGGAGGCCCTGGTGCGCTGCGCCGTCGAGGCGCTGGGACGTTTCGCCACCCCGGCCGCCATGCAGCGGCTCGCGGAACGGCTGGGCAAGAGCGAGGCCATTGATCTGGCGATCGTCGAGGTCTTCGCCCGGGTGCAGGACGAGATCTCGCTGCGCACCCTCAACGGAGTGTTGCGTTCCCGCTCCTCGGTGCTCCGCAACCATTGCAAGAAGAAGATGGGCGGGATCGGGGCCAGGTGTCTCGGCCTCCTGGTCGAGAATCTGGCCGGCAAGGATCCCGATCTGGTGATCGACTCCCTGGACCTGCTCCGGGAGATCGGCGATCCGGCCGCCGTGCTGCCGGTGCGCCAGCTTATCAACAGCCATCCCCGCAACGCCAACGTCCGTTTCGCCGCCTACGAGGCCCTGGCCTCCCTGCCGCGCCGGCCCGGCGACTACGTGCTGGCCGGCGGCCTGACGGACCCGGTCGAGACCGTGCGCCTTGCCGCGGCGCGGGCCATCGACCACAACCTCGACGAGGTGCTGGCGGCCGGGATTGCCAACATGGTCAACCGCAGGGACGGGGAGGCCTCCGGCATCGTCAGGGCGATCATCGATGCCCAGGCGGGCCGCCTCTTCCTGGCCCTGCTCGACAACGACCATTTCCGGACCACGGCCATGGCCTGTCTCCTTCGGGCCCATGCGGACCTGCGGGGGTTCTTCGCCGCATTGCTGGCGCGGCACGGCCGCGAGGAGCTGGCCGCCGAACTTGCGGTGGCGGCGGTGGCGGCGGAGGCGCGCGAGCGGGTCTGCGCGGTGGACGATTCCCGGATGATCCTGAGCGTTTACCGGACGGTCTTAAGCGAACTGCACTTCGAGCCGGTCCTCTTCCGGGAGCCGGCCGAGGCCCTGGCCTGGCTCGAACGGGAACGGCCGCTGCTGGTCTGTACCGATCTCAACATGCCGGAGATGACGGGCATCGAACTGATCCGGCGGCTGCGCCGGCGGTACGGCAAGGAGGAACTGCCGGTGGTGCTGGTCACCACCCAGGAGGACCGGCAGGACAACGAGGCGGCCAGGGAAGCCGGGGCCAATGCCATTCTGCACAAGCCCTTCGATGCCGGCAAGCTGGGGGCGGTGCTCATGGAGATCTTTCACGAACGGTAGCGCGATGCGGAACAACCAATTTGTCATCCTCGTGGTCGAGGACCAGGAACTCAACCGCTTTCTGCTGGAGGAGGTGCTCCAGCGGGCAGGGTATGCGGTGCTTGCCGCCGCCGACGGTCCGTCGGCGAGAAAATTGGCCAGGGAACACCTGCCCGATCTCATCCTGCTCGACGTGATGATGCCGGAGGAGGACGGTTACCAGACCTGCCGCCTGCTCAAGGAAGAGCCGGTGACCGCGGAGATCCCGGTGATCTTCATCACCGCCCTCGATGAGCTGAAGGATCGGCTGGAGGGGCTCGATCTCGG
>JBFLYY010000345.1:0-3117 GCA_040756495.1 Thermodesulfobacteriota bacterium
GCGTTGCCGTTGTTTGCTGTTGTTGCTGACCGCTGATGGCTGACAGCCCTTTGCTACTCCTGCTTCGGTGCCTTTTCCGCCTCGGAGAAATCGAGGTTGTACATGAGCACCGTGCTGTTTTTGCTGGACACGAGATCCAGGTCGCCCTGGCGGAGGACGAGGCCCACGAGCAGTTCGGCCGTGGGTTCCTTCTTGTCCGGCCGCAGCAGGTAATCGGCGATGTAGCCGTCGATCTTCCTGGTGCGCCAGATCTCGGTGAGCGCGATGCCGTTCCAGGTGAGGGCGTGGAGTTCGCCGCTGGGGTAGTTCTTCATGTTCTTGAAGAGACGGGAGGAGGTGGAGAGGTTCTTGTTGACCAGCACGTCCACCACGCCGTCCTTGTTGAGATCGGCGATGACCATGCGGCTGGGGATGTAGGTGCGGCCCTCGGGGTCGCCGGTGTCGTCCATGGCACCCTTTTGCCCCATGGCGCTCCGGCCGCCGATGAAGCGGTTGGTGCCGCCGAAGAAGTCGTCGCTCTTCCAGAGGGTGGTGCCGCTCTGCTTGGCGACCACCAGGCGGTCGTACTGGTCGATGGCCACCACCTCGTTGCTGCCGTCGCTGTCGAGGTCGGCGATGGCGAAGTCAAAGACATTGACCCACTCGGGCAACTGGACCTGGGCGCCCTTGACCAGGTCGCCCTTGACCAGATCGAGGCGGAAGACGCCGGGCATGATCGGCTTGCTTACCGCGGCGCGCTGGCCCAGGAGGGTCATCCCCTCCTTGGGCAGCTCCAGGGTGCGGATGTACCAGCGGGCGTCCTTGAAGAGGTACTCCACCTTGTTCTTGCCCTGCCATTCAACGGCAAAGGAGTTGGGTTCCTTTTCGTCGGCCGCGGAGACGTAGATCTCCGCCTTGCCGTTGTGGTTGAGGTCCGCCACCGAGACGTAGTGGATCTTGTACTTGGCAATGGTGGCGATCTGGCCCACCTTCTGGAGCTTCTTGCCATCCCGCTTGTAGATGCCCACCTCGCTCCGGTCGGCGAGGATCACCTCGTCCTGGCCGTCGCCGTCCACGTCGCCCACGTCCATGGCCTGGAGGTACATGTTGAAGTTCTGGCTCTTCGAGAAACCGAAGGGACCGGTGGAGCCGAGGGGGCGAATGAAGGGCGAGGCGCCGCGGCCATCCTGGCCCATGAAGGCGCGCTCCGGATGGGCGGAGAGGTACTGCGGCTGGGCTGGCTGGCTGGCGGCGACCGGCGCGGCGACGCTGCCCGGCTTTTGCGCCCCGAAGACCTTGCCTCCGATCTCCCAGGCAAGCTGGTCGATGGCACCGATGATCTCGTTTTCCGCAGCCGCCGAGGCAAAGAAGGTCTGGGCCGGGTCGTCGCCGGCGACGCTGAATACCTTGGCATCGAGAGACATGGAGGTGCCGATGGCAGTGAGCGAGCCGGCCACCACGTAGTCGGCGCCGACGGTTTTGCCGATGGCGCGGAACTGCTCGGGCTGGGCGAGTTTGGCGGAACCTATGGCCTTATCGACGCTGGCGCGGTCGATCACCCGGATCTTGGCCCCGGCAGCCAAGCGGCTTGAGAGCATGTCCCGGATGCCGCTGGTGAGGTAGGAGAGATCCTTGGCCGCATGGGCCTCGAAGGGCAGGAAGGCGACCTTCTTGGCCGGTGCCGGGGCGGCGGCGTACAGTTGCGTGGTCATGCCGAAGAGAGAGAGAAGAACCGTAAAGACGAGAATCAGACAGCGCGGTACGGTTAATTCTTTTTTGTGCATGGGATTTCCTGTCGGTGGCGCGGTGGTGGGCGGCTGCGAGTTTTTTTATGGTAAAGAGGCTGAAAAAATCTTATAAAATACTCAGTTAGACGCAGAGCATGTTAACCGAGGCGCGGGGGTATTGCAATGAAGTTGTTCGTGGTGCTGGAGGCGAGCGATGAGGGCGGTTACACTGCCTATTCCCTGACTTTCGTAGGAGCCGCTTCAGCGGCGACGGAAACGGCTCGGGATACCGAAGATCGCGGCTAAAGCCGCTCCTACGAAAAACGCACGGAGAGACGCGGGAAGAGGCCGTGGCCAACATCCAGGAAGCGTTCAACTGTACCTGGAGCCGATTGAGGATGACCTTGCCCTGGCGCCTACCGCGGAAGTCATCGAACTCGCGGTATGAGCTTGGTCGCGGCTGAAGCCGCTTCTGCGAGGAGCAGGAAATGTTTTGTAGGAGCCGCTTCAGCGGCGAAACAGCGAGGCCATGGGAAAACCAGATAGCTGTTCCCGCCCAGGGTGCAAGGCCCTGCGTCATGGGAGACATTCCGCGCCCGGCATCATCTACCATGTGACTACCTCAACCCTGGATCGGTATCCTTATTTTCGTGATTTTCCCAGTGGCCGGCTTGTGGTGCGGGAAATGCGCCGATTGGAGGAAGAAGGTCATGTCGATTCTCTGGCCTGGGTTTTGATGCCTGATCATCTGCATTGGCTCTTTCGTCTTAAGGGGAGAAGTTCACTTGCCCAAGCAATGGGGATGATAAAAGGGCGTTCCGCCTTTACTCTGAATCGACGACTTCACCGGCGTGGACCAATTTGGCAAAAAGCTTTTTATGAACATGCCATGCGGGCCGATGAAGACCTTGTGGCAACGGCGCGATATATTGTCGCTAATCCGGTGCGGGCAGGGGTGGTGCAGCGGGTGATGGATTATCCGTTGTGGGACGCTGTTTGGATATAGAGATCGCCGCTGAAGCGGCTCCTACGCAACAAAGAGTTCTTTGTGACCACAACCACCCTCTATTTGGTCCGTCACGGTATCACTGCCGCCAACAAGGAAGACCGCTTTGCCGGCCGCACCGACGAGCCCCTGCACCCCGAGGGCGAGGCCCAGGCATCGGCGGTGGCCGACCGGTTGCGGGGGGCAGGGATCAGCGCCGTGGTGGCCGGCCCGCTTCGGCGCACCCGGGAGACCGCCGGCATCATTGCCGCGCAGCTTGGGGTGGCGGTGGTGGCCGAGGCGGCCTTGAGCGAGATTGCGATTCCCCACTGGGACGGCCTCACCAAGGCGGAGATCCGGGCCCGTTTCGGGCCGGAGTACCCGACCTGGCTCGATGCGCCGGAAGAGTTCCGGGTGGCGGGCTGC
>JBFLYY010000346.1:0-4743 GCA_040756495.1 Thermodesulfobacteriota bacterium
CCATCCGCAGCTCTCCACCGCGATCCGCGACCGGCTGCTCGGCGAGGCGGGCGACGTCGAACTCGTCACCACCACCTGCACCGGCTGCCTGCTCCAGTGGCGGCAGGGGCTGGCAACGGGCGGCCGAGCGGGGAAGGCCATCCATCTGGCCCTGCTCCTGCACCGCCTCCTCGCCTGAATCGAGACCTCCTGCTGGGTGCTTGCGGAAAACCCCGCGCCAGGTATAATGACAGGCAATCCCCCACGGACGGGGAACGAACCCCATAACCACGAGGAACATCCCATGCGCCATCGCCCCACCGCCTTGCTGGCCCTGCTCGTCCTGCTGCTGCCCGCTGCCGCCTTCGCCCGGGTGGACGCGGAGGTACTCCAGACCATCAAGACCGACCACCCGCCCCGCGACATGGTCAGTTCCACCGACGGCCAATGGCTCTACATCCTGACCGACGGCGGCAGGATCGAGGTCCACGGCGCCGACGGCAGCCTGAACGACGTGGTCAAGGTCGATCCGGCCATGGACCGCATCGGCGTTTCCGGCCTCTCCGCCGCCGGCATCGACGACCGGCTCTACGTGAGCAGCAGCAAGAGCGGGGCCGTGCAGGTGCTCTCCGTCAACTTCGCCATGCCCATCGACACCAGTGGCGCCCCCTTCATCGGTCCGGCCAACGCGCCGGTGGAGATCGTGGTCTTCAGCGACTTCGAGTGCCCCTACTGCGGCCAGGTCGGCCCCTTGCTCGACGAGGTGCTGCAACACAACGCCAAAACCGTCAAGGTGGTCTTCAAGCACTTCCCGCTGGGCTTCCACAAGAGCGCCAAACCAGCGGCCCTGGCCGCCATGGCCGCCCAGAAGCAGGGCAAGTTCTGGGAGATGCACGACCGCCTTTTTGCGAACCAGAAGAGTCTCACCCCGGAAAAATTCCGCGCCATTGCCCAGGAGTTGAAGCTGAACCTCGGCCAGTTCGACAAGGACCAGGCCAACATCGAGCTGGCCCAGCGGCTGGAAAAGGACATGAACGACGGCCGCCGCGCCGGCGTCCGCGGCACCCCGACCCTCTTCATCAACGGCCGCCGGGTCAAGGAACGCGACGCCGCGGTGATCCAGAAGATGATCGACGAAGAACTGAAGAGCCGCAAGTAAGGAGCGCCGGAACCCGTCGTGACCAAACAGGAACTCCAACTCGGCGACAACGTCACCGCCCAGCTCCTTTACGGCGACCTCAACAAGAACCTCGCCACCATCGAGGAGGCGACCGGGGTCACCATCCAGGCCCGGGGCACCACCCTCACCGTGAGCGGGCTCAAGCACGAGGTGGAACTGGCGACCTCGGCGGTCAACAAGCTCTACGAACTGATCAAGGCCGGCTACCCCATCTATCCGGCGGACGTGGCCTACGCGCTCAGGGTTCTCGAGGCCTCGCCCAAGGCGAAGCTCAAGGAGATATTCCTCGACAAGGTCTACATCACCGCCGAGCAGAAGGTGGTTTCGCCGAAAAGCATCAACCAGAAGGAATACATCGACAACATCCGCCACCACGACATCGTCTTCGGCATCGGCCCGGCGGGCACGGGCAAGACCTATCTCGCCGTGGCCATGGCGGTGGCGGCCTACGCCTCCAAACAGGTGCGGACCATCATCCTGACCCGCCCGGCGGTGGAGGCCGGCGAACGGCTCGGCTTCCTGCCCGGCGACCTGGTGCAGAAGGTGAACCCTTACCTCCGCCCCCTGCACGATGCCCTGAACGACATGCTGGGCCACGGCAAGTCGGCCGACCTCATCGAACAGGGGGTGATCGAAATCGCGCCCCTGGCCTTCATGCGCGGCCGGACACTCAACAACGCCTTCGTCATCCTCGACGAGGCGCAGAACACCACGCGCGAGCAGATGAAGATGTTCCTCACCCGCCTGGGCTTCGGCTCCAAGGCGGTCATCACCGGCGACATCACCCAGATCGACCTGCCGGAGGCGCAGAAATCGGGGCTCATCGACGCGGCGCAGACCTTGAAGGGGATCCATGGCATCGCCATGAACCGCTTCACCGACGTGGACGTGGTGCGCCACCCCCTGGTGCAGGAGATCATCCGCGCCTACGAAAAAAAGAGCGCGCAGAACACGGACCGGGCCAAAGCCGGCCGCGGGAAATAACCGATGCCCGTTGCCCTCCGCTGCGAAAGCGAAAGCCGGCGCCTGAGCCTGCCCTTGCTCACGGCCAGGGCGGAAACGCTGCTCGACCTCTGCGGCCATGCAGCCGCGGAGTGGAGCGTCACCCTGGTCTCCGACTCCGCGATGCGGGAATTGAACCGCGAGTACCGGGGCAAGGACAAACCGACCAACGTCCTTGCCTTTGCCCTGCAGGAGGCGGGCGGCGAGATGCCGGGCCCGCAAATGCTGGGCGACGTGGTGATCTCCCTCGATACCGCGGCCCGCGAGGCGGCGGCCGAGAAGATCAGCCTCCACGAGCGGGTGACCGTACTGCTGGTCCACGGCCTGCTCCACCTCCTGGGCTTTGACCACGAACGCTCCCCCGGGGAGGAGCGGCGCATGGAAGACGCGGAGGCGCGCCTCCTGGCGGCCCTCAAAAAACAGCAAAGGAGAGGAACCATGGTGCAACTGGCCATCAACGTCGATCATGTCGCCACCCTGCGCCAGGCGCGCGGCGGGGCCGAACCGGACCCGGTGCTGGCCGCGGGCTTGTGTGAACTTGCCGGCGCCAGCGGCATCGTCGTCCACCTCCGCGAGGACCGGCGCCACATCCAGGATCGCGACGTGCTCCTCCTGCGGCAGACGGTGAAGACCAAGCTCAATCTGGAGATGGGGGCCGCGCCGGAGATCATCGATTTCGCCTTGAGGCTCAAGCCCGACATGGTCACCCTGGTCCCGGAAAAGCGGCAGGAACTCACCACCGAGGGCGGGCTCGACGTGGCGGGCCAGCAGAAAAAGCTCGCCGGCGTGATCCGCAAGATGGGCAAGGCCGGAATTCCGGTGAGCCTCTTCGTGGACCCGGAGTCACAACAGCTCAAGGCCGCCCAGGCAATCGGCGCCACCTTTGTCGAGATCCACACCGGCCGTTACGCCGACGCAACGAGCGAGACGGCGCGGGAAGAGGAGTTCGAACTCATCGCTCGGGCCGCGGAAGAGGCCTACGAACTGGGGCTCAGGGTCAATGCCGGCCACGGCCTCAATTACCAGAACACCGCAGCCGTGGCGGCCTTGGCCACCATCGAGGAATTGAGCATCGGCCATGCCGTGATGGCGCGGGCGATCTTCGTGGGCATCGACCAGGCGGTGCGGGAGATGCTGGCGTTGCTGGGGTGAAGAGACCTATCCCTTGAAACGATGAGAAAAACCTTGATAAGGTCATGTTCATGACCTAGAATAGAACCATGGGGAACGTCAACATCAATGAAATAAAAAGTCATTTTTCCGGGTATCTCAACCGGGTGACCAAAGGCGAAACGGTTGTCATTTGCAACCGGAACAGGCCAGTGGCCGAGTTGCGCCCGGTCAAGTCGCCCGGGCGTCGCAAACGACCCATCGGCCTAGCCAAAAAAGAGCATCCCGGCTTCACCATTCCCAAGGAATTCTTCGAACCCCTTCCTCCGGACATCATCGCTTCGTTCAGCGGTGAAGAACCGTGAAACTCCTGCTCGACACCTGTTCCTTCCTCTGGCTTGTCGCCGACAGCGACGAACTCTCCCCCACCGCCCGTCGTGCCTTCAGCGACCCGGACAACGAGGTGTATCTCAGCGCGGCTTCCTCCTGGGAGATCGGGGCCAAATGGTCATTAGGAAGGCTACCCCTGCCCGAAGAGCCGGGTTCCTTCATTTCCCGACAGCGGGAACAGCACCTTATAACCCCTTTGCCAATCAACGAGGAAGCGACCTTCCACCTCCCCAAGCTGCCATCGCACCATAAGGATCCTTTTGACCGGATTCTGATCTGCCAGGCCATCGAACACACCATGACCATCCTCACCCCCGACCCACTCATCCACCAATACCCTGTTCGCACTCTCTGGTAGCACACACGCCTGGGGAAGGACGACCGGCAGGGGTTCGGTAGTCGATGTGATCTTCGACCTGAAATGCCAGCAATCCTTTATCAGACTGGGGCGGGCTGACTCCCCGCTCGCGTATCGGCACAACCGATTAACAGCTGGTTCATCCCCGCGGGTGCGGGGAACGCGTTGCCGAGGACTACAGCGCCCTACCATATCTGCCCAATGGCCCGGATCTTTGAATACGGGGGCTCTCGGATGTCGTCCTGCCTGTGGTGTACACCAAGCAGATCGGTGATGGATTTTTGACTGCGGCGTTCGGGCTGCGGAGGGGGCGCAAGATGTTGGCCCTACAGAACATGTGGGCAGAGGACCGCCTCTGATTCGTCCCCAGGCCTCAACGTCCTAGACGGCTTCGAGGTATGAGCCCGACGGCCTGATGCCCGAACCAAAGGGGTAGAGCGACTATACCAGTGCTCAAGCTCGAAATCAAGATCGAGGGTCATCCACGCCCCCGCGCGGGGGACGACAGGCGCAGGTCGATAGCGTTGCCGGCCTCTCCCTTGTTTCAATCCACACGCCCCTGCGGGGCGCGACGCACGATCGTCGCCGCGGCAATCTTCGACATGATGTTTCAATCCACGCGCCCCTGCGGGGCGCGACCCCAGCAACCGCGCGGCGGCCAAAGCGGTTGTCGAGTTTCAATCCACGCGCCCCTGCGGGGCGCGACTGCCATGCGTTGAGATCC
>JBFLYY010000347.1:0-7510 GCA_040756495.1 Thermodesulfobacteriota bacterium
CACCCCCGGTCGGCCGAGAGCAGATTTTCGCCATCGAACCCGCGCACGGTGTATCGTCCGCCGATGGCAAAACGGTCTTGCGGCACCAGGGGCGTCCGGTTCCACTGCGCGCGCCAGGCGCCGGTGTAGCGCAGATGTTGCCCGGCAACGGCAAAGGGGATATTCAGTTGCGCGTCCGCCAGGACGATTTTGGGACGCGAGGTGCCTTCGCCAAAGGCTTCTTCCGGGGCCGGCAAAGCATCCATTGCCCCTGTGCCCCGGCGGTATTTGGCGTTCAGATCGAGGGTGGCGGCACTGATGAATTCCCGATGCGCCATGCCGAATTCCCAACCGGCCATGCGCCGGCGCTGCACTTCCACTTCGGTGTCATCGATAAAATTTTGCGAGGAGCGTTTCCAGCCGTTCAAGGATAGCGTGGTTTTCCGCACGGCATCGCGGTACACAAGGCGCGAGAGCTTGATCTCGCTGTTCCGGCTTTCACCGCTGTACATATAATCTTGAACGGCGCCCGCCACGGTCTGGTGATAGCGATTGCTGCTGGTGGTGAATCCCAGCAGCCAGTAGCCGAAAGGCAATGAATAATGGGCGGTGATTCCGCGTGTGCCGTGCGGACCCGGGTCGTTCCCCTCCAGATCGTGGTTGAAACTTATGTAGAACTGATCGTTCAGGGTCAACAGATGGTCGAGGGAGATCGTTGCCCCGCCTTGATATTTTCCCGTTGCCTTGGCCCCCGAGTCGTCAACGGAGAGACTCAAACGAAAGGGAATGCCTTGCTTCCATTGAATGACAAGATCGCTGTCGCCCGGATGCGCCTCCGGGCCTTCGGCAGGCATGATCTGGATGTCCGCTTCCGCCGTTGGCACGCGCTTGAAATTCTCCAGCGCTTGCTCGATATCACGCAGATTGAGCAAATCGCCCGGAGCAGCGGGCATGGCATTCCATTGCGTGGCGCGGGTCTCGGTTCCCGGCGCAAATCGGATGCCACGGATGCGACCCGGGATCAAGATAAGCCTGAGCGTGCCGAGAGCCAAGTCTTGCGGTTCGGCAAGCACGCGGGTGGTAACATAACCACGCTGCACGATGGCATTTTGCACCCGCCGCATCACCAGATTGATGCCCAGCGTCCCGAGGCAGCGTCCGATGGCGACATCATCCGCGCCAACCTCTGCCTGGTCCGCCGCAGCCAACGCCCACTGGAATTTCTCGGCGGCATCCCCTTCCAGCAGGATGCGGTCAATGGGGAAACAGGGCGATTCATCCACGGGCAGGAGCTTGGCAGCAGCAATCACGTCAGGCTGCAACCGCACATCGGGGCCTTGTTCTTGCCGCTGACGCAAAACTCGTTCGCGTTCTTGCTGGCGCAGAAATTCCTGGTTGGCGGCCTCCGCGGGCGAAACGGTTTGCGCCAAGGCATGAATAGGCCACGCGCTTGTCCATAAGCCGAAAAAACATATCACTCCCCGGATCCACGGGGCGCCACCGAGCCTGAATGCCATTAATTTCCACCAAATACGCTTTTGGGACGAGACGAAAGCCCCATCGAAATGTTATAGGCGCACGGAAAGTATCACTTGTGTGTCAGGATATCAACCACAAAATTCCCTTCCCCCATTAAAACGGCCCGGAATCATCTTCTGGTTACCGGTTTGACCGCTTTTGCGGTCCCGCCCAACGCCGACGCTTACCTACAGCCAGCCGCGGCATTGCGACCGACATGGAGGCATGTCCACCACAGTTGACCGCGAAACCGCGGATCGACTTTACCAGCTTGTCGGATGGGGGCTGGAAATCTGCGACTCACCTTCTGCAACGGTTGATCCTTGACAGAGACAACGAGGTAAGCCCGAGAATGGCAGAGGCAAAGAAATGGAAGAAAAGGGGGACGCCAGCCAAAAAGGCCGGACAAAGGCTGGACAAACAAAAGGGGTTACGATCTTTGAATCGTAACCCCTTGTATTGCTGGTCGGGATGAGAGGATTCGAACCTCCGGCCCCTTGAACCCCATTCAAGTGCGCTACCAGACTGCGCTACATCCCGACCCTGTTTCACTGCCCACGCCGCTGAAAACGGCGAAAGGTCTATTTACCCCCTTGCCGCCGGCCTGTCAAGTACGGCAACAGCGCGACCGGCGGACTGGTCACTCCTCCAGCAGCCGCTTCAGTTCCTGCAGCTCGTTGCGGATGTCCTGCATGGCCGCCATCACCGAGGGCGGCGACGCAGCAACGGCGGGCGAGGCGGGCTCTTCCCGCTCCTCGCCCCGCTGTTCGCGGGACAAAAGCTTCTTGGCGCCGCTGATGGTAAAACCCTCCTCCCTGAGCAGCCGCTTGATCCGCAGGATGTTTTCCACGTCGCTGCGGCGGTAGAGGCGTTGTTTGGAGCCGGCCCGTTGCGGGTGGAGAAAGGGGAACTCCGTTTCCCAGTAGCGCAGCACGTGCTGCTTGACGCCGGTCAGTTCGCAGACCTCCCCGATCTTGAAGTAGAGCTTGTCGGGAATGGTTACCTGATCCGGCGCCACCCCTTCCGGGGTGCGCGGCTGCGTCTCCCTGGTCACACGGCCTCGTTCAGCTCTGGTTGATCTTCTCCCGCACGATCTTGCTGGGCCTGAAAGAGATCATACTGCGCTTCGAGATCTCCATGGCCGCGCCGGTACGGGGATTGCGGCCCTTGCGCGGCGCCTTCCTGCGGACGTTGAAGGTGCCGAACTGCACGAGCTTCACCGCCTCTTCGGCCAGCAGGGCCTTTTTCATGGTGTCGAACACCGCGTCCACCAGATCGCCGGCGCCGCGCTGGGAAAAGCCCATTTTCTCGTTGATGGCCTTGGCCAGATCCTTACGGGTCAGATTGGAACGTTTCATAACTCTCACGCCTCGCGAAGCTGTCCGTTGAAGCGGGACAGCAGCAGATCGATAATGTTCCGGTGGATCGTGCCCACCGTCTCGTCGTCCAGGGTGCGGTCCGCAGCCCGGTAGGTGATGGCCAGGGCCACGCTTTTGAGCCCCGGGCCGATATTCTTGCCGCGGAAGACGTCGAAGATCTCGACCGCCTCCAGATAATCGGCATTGCTCGCCGTAATCGCCGCCACCATCTCGCCGGCCGGAACCTGCTCCGGCACCACGATGGCCACGTCCCACTGGACCGCGGGGAATTTGGGCAGCGGCGCAAAGGTCTTTGGCGCGGCGGCAAGATCGAGCAGGGCCTGGCAGCTCAGGTCGAGGTAGAAGAGTTCCTGCTTGATGCCGAACCCCTTCTGCACCGCTGCGCTGATGCGGCCCAACTCGCCGATCACCACGTCGCCGGCCACGATGACCATGGCCAGTTCCGGATCGGCATAGGGCGGCACGGCAGACGCCGCTACCATCGTCAGTTGCGGCAGACGCAAACGGGCGGCCATTTCCTCCACCACGCCCTTGACGTCGAAAAGATCGACGCCGTCGCTCCCGCTCCGCAGGCGCGGGGCTCCGGGATGGCGACGGCCGGTGAGAACCGCGACCAGCCGCTCCTCCTCGCGAGGCTGCTCGTGGACCTCGCGCCGGATGAAGATCTTGCCCACCTCGAAGAGCCGCACGTCGGGCTGCTGGTGGTAGATGTTGCGCCGGGCATTCTCCAACAGGCCGGGCAGCAGGGTGGTGCGCATCACGCTCTGGTCTTCGGCCAGGGGGTTGAGCAGGCTGACGGTACGACGCCGCGCATCCTCCGGCGGCAAAGCGAGCAGATCGGCATGCTGCGGGGCGACGAAGCTGTAATTCACCGCCTCGTGGAAGCCGAGGGCCACCATCATCCCGGCCAGCTCCTGGCGCTGGGTACGGAGCCCATCGCGCGCGGAAAAGGTCATGGGCACCAGGGGGAGGGTGGTGGGAATCTCGTTGTAGCCGGTGAGGCGCGCCACCTCTTCAATAAGGTCGATCTCCCGCGTAAGGTCCACCCGGAAGGAGGGCACCTCGACGGTGATGGTCTCAGGGTCGCCCACCGCGCAACGGATTTCGATGCTTTCCAAGGTCTTGGCGATGGTGGCCGCATCGAGTTCGATGCCAAGCAGATCGCAGGTGCGGCCCACCCGCAGGGTGAGGGTGCGCGGCGCCTTGACCCCTTCGCGGGAATCGACGCCATCGGCAACGATCTCGCCGCCAGCAAGTGCGGCGATGAGGCGGATCGCCCGCTCCATGGCCACCGGCGCGCCCTCGGGATCGACTCCCCGCTCGAAGCGGTAGGAGGCATCGGTGTTCATGTTGAGGCGACCCGCGGTGCGGCGAGTGATCACGGCATCGAAACAGGCGCTCTCGAGCAGGATCGTGGTGGTTGCCCCATCCACCTCGGAATTGGCCCCGCCCATCACCCCGGCCACGGCCACGGGTTTTTCCGCATCGCAGATAGCGAGCATCCCGGGGTCGAGCTGCCGGGTGATGCCATCGAGGGTCGCGATGGTCTCGCCGGCCCGCGCCCTGCGCACCACGATGGCGCCGCCCGCAAGCTTGTCGAAGTCAAAGGCGTGGAGGGGCTGGCCATACTCGAGCATGACGAAGTTGGTGACATCGACCACGTTGTTGATCGGCCTGAGTCCCACGGCCAGCAACCGCTGCTGCAGCCACCAGGGCGAGGGACCGATCTTCACCTTGCGCACCATCCGCGCGCAGTAGCGCGGGCAGGCGGCCACATCCTCCACCTTTACGCTGAATGGTAATCCCTGGCCGGTGAGATGCGGTGTTGCCGTGACCGGCTTTTTGAGCAGGGCGTTGGCAAAGGCCGCCACCTCGCGGGCCAGGCCGATGACGCTGGCGCAGTCCGGGCGGTTGGGGGTGAGATCGACCTCGATCAGGGTGTCGTTAAGGCCCAGGGCGGCAACCAGCGGCTGGCCCGGCGCGACCGGTGCGGTGATCTCCATGATGCCGGCGTGTTCGCCATTGAGGCCCAGTTCCTTGGCCGAACAGAGCATGCCCTCCGAGGCCTCGCCCCGAATCCTGGTCGGCTTGATGGTGAAGCCTCCGGGCAGTACCGCGCCCGGCAGGGCCATGGCGGTGACGAGGCCGGCCCGCACGTTGGGGGCGCCGCAGACCACCCGTCTGGTGGCGCTTTCCCCTACCGAGACGTCGCAGAGCGTGAGTTTATCGGCATTGGGATGGCGCTCTACCTTTTCGACCCGGGCCACCACCACCCCGGAGAGTTCCGGGGCCAGGGGCTGCACCGCATCCACCTCGAGCCCCAGCATGGAAAGCCGCGCGGCGATGGTCGCCCCATCGAGGTCGGTGTCGAGATATTCGCGAAGCCAGTTCAGGGTGAACTTCATGGCGGCCCAAGGTCTTCCGGTTAGAACTGCGCGAGAAAACGCAGATCGTTTTCGTAGAAGAGGCGGATGTCGGTGATGCCGAATTTGAGCATGGCGATCCGCTCGATGCCAAGACCAAAGGCAAAGCCGGTGTATTCCTCGGGATCGTAGCCCACCTTCTTGAAGACCTCGGGGTCGATCATGCCGGCTCCCAAAATCTCCAGCCATCCCGTGTGCTTGCAGACCCGGCAGCCGCTGCCGCCGCAGATCACGCAGCCGATGTCCACCTCGGCGCTCGGCTCGGTGAAGGGGAAGAAGCTCGGCCGGAAGCGGATGGCGGTCTTGGGGTCGAACATCCTGGCGATGAAGACCGAGAGCACCCCCTTGAGGTCGGCAAAGGAGACCTTGCGGTCCACGAGAAAACCCTCCACCTGATGGAACATCGGGGTGTGGGTGATGTCCGAGTCGCAACGATAGACCTTGCCCGGCGCGATCATGCGGAGCGGCGGCCGTTTTTCCTGCATGGCCCGGATCTGCATGGGCGAGGTGTGGGTGCGCAGCAGCAGGGTGTCGTTGACGTAGAAGGTGTCGTGCATGGCCCGCGCCGGGTGGTGGGGCGGGATATTGAGCGCCTCGAAGTTGTAGAAGTCGGTCTCGACGTCCGGCCCTTCGGCCACGGCAAAACCAAGCCCCTCGAAGATACCGCACACCTCGGCCATGACCTGGGTGACCGGATGGAGGCGGCCAAAGGGCAGCCGCCGGCCGGGGAGGGTCAGATCCTCGGCAGGCTTCCCCGCCTTGCCTGGCTGGGCGCCGCCGAACTCCGCCTCCCTGGCGGCCAGGGCCGCTTCCAGTTCGACCTTGAGATCGTTGGCCAGTTTGCCGAGGCGCGGGCGCTCCTCGGCCGAGGCCTGGCCGAGCTGGCGCATCAGGGCGGTGAACTCCCCCTTGCGGCCCAGGTATTTGACGCGGAATGGCTCTAAATCCTGAGGCGCACGGATGGCGGCAAGCGCCTCGTGCGCCTCAGCATGCAGGCGACGCAGATCCTCTTCCATGGCGGATGCGGGATCGGCGGTCGATCAGTTGGTGCTGGCGGCGACCTTGACCACCTGCGTAAAGGCGGCCGGATCCATGAGGGCCATGTAGGCCAGCGCCTTGCGGTCGAGGTCCACGTTGGCCTTCTTGAGCCCGCCCATCAGGCGGCTGTAGTTGGTGCCGTTGGCCTCGGCGGCGGCGCCGATGCGCACGATCCACAGCTTGCGGAAGTCGCGCTTCTTCTGGCGGCGGTCGCGATAGGCGTAGCACAGCGCCCGATCGACGGCCTCGGCCGCGGTGCGGAAGAGACGGCTCTTGCCGCCCACAAAACCGCTGGCCAGGTTCAGGATCTTCTTCCGGCGACGACGCGCCTTGAAACCACGTGTTACTCTAGGCATGGTAATTCTCCTTCTTGCTTATCCGCACCGGCGGCCTTGGCGGCCCTGCCGGCGTTATTCCTCGGTGCTCCCCGCAAGGCACTCCTTACAGGTAGGGCAGCAGACGCTTCAGCGATTTCTCGTTGGCCGCATCCACCGTGGTGCCCTGACGCAGCTGGCGCTTGCGCTTGGTGCTCTTCTTGGTGAGAATATGGCTGGTAAAGGCCTTACTCCGGGCGATCTTGCCCGACCCCGTGCACTTGAAACGCTTGGCGGCGCCCCTGTTGGTCTTCATCTTCGGCATGGCTTCACTCCTTGTCTTGAAAACAAAAGACAACACAGGGCCCGCCCCGTGTCGTCCTCATCACATATTTCCCGCCGCGCTGCGGAGCGGCGACAGCAAAACGCCTCGTTCGTTACTTCGGGCCGATGAACATGGACATCTGCCGCCCCTCGACCTTGGGGGCCTGCAGCACCACGCCGTCCTCGGCCAGTTCCTCGACGATCTTGTTGAGCACCTCGACACCCAGGGTGTCGGCATAGACGATCTCGCGGCCGCGGAAGCGCAGGGTCACCTTCACCTTGTTCTTCTGCTGCAGGAACTTCTTGATGCTCCGGACCTTGAAATCGAGGTCGTGCTTTTCGGTCTTGGGCCGGAGTTTGATCTCCTTGACCTCGACGACCGTCTGTTTCTTCTTCGCTTCCTGCTGCTTCTTGCTCAGTTCGTAGCGGTACTTGCCGTAATCCATGATCCGGCAGACCGGCGGAACCGCCGTGGGAGAGACCTCAACCAGATCGAGCCCGGCCTCGGTGGCCATTGCCCAGGCCACCCAGGCCG
>JBFLYY010000348.1:0-3015 GCA_040756495.1 Thermodesulfobacteriota bacterium
GGCGGCCCTGACCGCTACAGCTCCTTCAGGCTGACGAACTTCAGGGCGTGGGTAGTGCAGCGGGTGACGCAGGCGGGCTTCAACCCGGCATCGACCCGATCCATGCAGTAGTCGCACTTGGCCACCTTGCCGGTGGCCGGATTGTGCTGCGGCACCCCCCACGGGCAGGCGCCCACACAGGCCATGCAGCCGATGCACTTTTCCTGATCCACGAAGACGATGCCGTCGGCCCGTTTCTGCATGGCCCCGGTCGGGCAGACCGGCACGCAGTACGGATCCTCGCAGTGGTAGCAGGAGCGGAAGCGGAACTCGGTCCGCGGCACGCCCCCCACCATCTTGAGCGGCTCATGGCTGATCTCGCAGAGCAGCGGCCCCTCGGGCAGCCGCTTGTTCGTCTTGCAATGGACCTCGCAGCCGTGGCAGCCGATGCAGCGCTTGGAATTGAGATAGAGCATGTATTTGTTCATAGTTCCACCATCCGCTTCGGGTTCTTGGCGCTGCGGCGCACGGTGACGAAGCACTCGCAGAGATTGAGGCCGCCGCCCACCGGGTCCATCTCCTGGAGCATGCCCTTCATCAACTTCTGGTCCGCCATGCCGGCATGGTAGGCCCGGCTCTGGAGCGGCACCTGCCGGCCAAAGCCATGGACCATGAAGACCGCCTCCGGGTGAATGAACTCGGTGACGTGCGCCTTGATGGTGCCGCTGCAGCCGCAGACCCCGACATCGACCAGATCGCCGTCGGCAACCCCCATTTTGGCCGCCTGGCGCTTGTTGATCCACAGGCTGTTCTCCGGCATCAGTTCATGGAGCAGCGGGTTATTGATCGTATGGCTGTGGGCATGGACCGGCGATCGGCCGAAGACCAGACGGAAATGGCCTTTCGGCGGCTTTTCCGGGCTCTCGTAGGGTTTCAGCGATTCGATTCCCAGCTCGGCCAGTTTCCCGCTCACCATCTCGATCTTGCCCGACGGCGTCTTGAACTTGCCGTCAAGGTTGTTGCGGTCGAACATCACCGGCTTGTCGGTGAGCGGGATAAAACCCTTGGCGTCGAAATCCTTGAGGCTGAAGCCGGTTGGTTCGAGCTGCCAGGCCCACATCTCCTCGATGGAATTGGCCGGGAAATACTGGCCCACCCCGAGACGGTCGGCGAGTTGCTTGATGATCTCGCAGAGGCTCTTGGTGTCGTACATGGGCTCGATCGCCTTGTTCCGCTTGATGAAACGCGGCTTGGGCCCTTTCTGCGTGGCGATGATGCTGTCGCGCTCCAGAAAGGTGGACTCCGGCAGGATCACGTCGCTGTACCAGCCGAATTCGCTGTAATGGGTGTCCACCGAAACGAGGAGATCGAGCTTATCGAGGGCCTCTTTCTGCGCCTGCGGGTCGGGAAAGCAGGTGAAGGGGTCGTGGCGCATGCAGATCAGCGCCTTGAGCGGGTAGGGCTCGCCGGTCACCATGCTGTCGTAAAAAAGGTGGAAGAGCCCAGGCCCCTTGTCGAACTGTTTGTACTTCCAGCCCACGCCGTCGGCCCGTTTGGCCGTGGGTTTCGGCACCTGGGCGTCCAGGGTGCGCAGCCCCTTGACCCCGCAGTCGCCGGGCCCCTTGGCGAAGATCTGGCCGCCCTCCACCTCGACGTTGCCCATGAGGACATTGAGGATGTGGAGCGCCCGGCTGGCGTAGAAGGAGTCGCGGTAGCGCGACAGCATCCAGCCGGGATGGAAGACCACCCTGGGCCGTTGCGTTCCGATCTCGGTCACGAACTCCTTGATCCGCTCCGCCTTGACCCCGCACTCCTTGGCAGCCCAGTCGGCGGTATAGGGCTCGACAAAGGCGGCCAGTTTGTCGAAGTCGGCCACGTAACGCTCGATGAATTCCTTGTCGTAGGCCCCCTGCTTGATCACCTCGTGGATCATGCCCAGCGCCAGGGCATAGTCCGTGCCCGGCGTGACCATGAAGAAGCGGTCCGCCTTGATGCCGGTCAGGGTCTGGCGGACATCGACGTAGGTCATCTTGCCGCCCGCGTCGAGCATGTCCATGACCTGATTCACCTCCGCCGGCCTGAGCGAGGCGAGGATGTTGCGGCCGAAGAGAACGAGATGGCTGCATTTCTTGAGATCGTAGATGAAATCCTTGCGTCCCAGGCCATAGACCGAAAGACTCGCATGGTGCACGTTGCGGCCGCAGGCGCTGTCGTGGTTGCTGAAATTGGGAGATCCCAGGGCATGACAGAATGCCTTGATGAGATCCATGAACGGGCCGCCACGGCAGCTCATCATGATGCTCTCCGGGCCATGCTCCTTGATGATGGTGTTCAATTTGTCCGCTACATAGTCGAAGGCCGCATACCAGCTCACCTTTTCCCATCGACCGGCCCCGCGCCCGCCTTTGCGGATCATCGGAGAGAGAGGCCGTTCCTCGTCCTTGAGCAAGGCCATGCCGGCCGAACCCTTGGCACACAAGGCCCCTTCCAAAAGATGCGGATTCCCCTCGATCCAGGTCACGGTGTTCTCTTCCGCCTCCACCCGGATGGGACAGCGGACGGTACACATGCCGCACATCGTCCAAACCGATTTCTTTGCCATAGAACCTCTCCTCGGATCGTGCCGCGGCTTCCTCGCCGGGCCGACCGTTTGTCGATGCCTTCAGTCCGCGCCGATGACCGCGCTGACCTTTGCTTCGAGTTCGTCCTTGTCGATGGGCTTGACGCAGTAGTCGCTGGCCCCGAGGCTTCTCGCCCGCCGGGCGGTCTCCACCGTGGGATAGCCGGTGAGCATGATCGCCCGCAGGGCCGGAACCATTTTCTTGAGTTCCTCCAGCACCTCGATGCCGCTCATCTTCTTCAGCTTGATGTCGAGGATGGCGAGATCGACCCTGTGCGTGCGCGCATGGGCCAAGGCCTCCTCCTCCTCGGTAAAGGCCACCACCTCGTGGCCCTTCTTGCCGAGGATTTTCTGCACCAGAACCCCAGCCTCGGGGACATCGTCCAGCACCAGGATATGGGCCATACCTTTCTCCC
>JBFLYY010000349.1:0-18800 GCA_040756495.1 Thermodesulfobacteriota bacterium
GGAGCCGATATTGACCGGCAGCCGGTGGTGCCTGCTCAAGCGGCCGGAAAACCTGACGGACAGTCAGGTGGGCAAACTTGAGGAGTTGCTGGCCATCAATCTCAAGGCTGTCCGGGCGTATCTGCTCAAGGAAGATTTTCAGTCCTTCTGGAATTACCGGAGTCCGGCCTGGGCCGGCCGGTTTCTGGACGACTGGTGTCGGAGGACCATGCGGTCCCGGCTCAAGCCGATGAAGAAGATCGCCAGGATGTTGCGCGTGCATCGGGAGCATTTGCTCAACTGGTTTCGTTGCCGGGAGCGGATCGCCCTGGGCGCAGTGGAGGGATTCAACAACAAGGTGAAAGTGACCACCAGAAAAGCATATGGCTACAGGAGCTTTGATGTGCTGAAAATCGCCTTGTATCATACGGTTGGCAATCTCCCTGAACCAAAATCAACCCACAATTTCTGCTGAAGAGCCCTGTTTTTCTTTCCCGCTCTTCTGCGGTTCGGCTGCGGCCTGCTTCTCCTTGGTCGCGGCTTCTTGGCGGGCCTTCTCCATGCAGCCGCAGCCACAGTTCTTCAATTGCTCCATTCGATCCTCACCTCCTTTTTGGGCTGCTTGCGCTTTTTCGCATCGACAGATGCACAGTTGGTCAAAATACCTTGGCAGCAACTCCAGTTGCGCTTGCTGTTCGGCTTTCTGCACGATCGAACGCTGGAGCTTGGCCCGCGCATCATAGAAACGCTTGCGCAGGGTGCCGGGTTTCAGGCCGAGCATGGCGGCGGCTTTAGTCGGCTCGATCTCCTCTTCCAGGCAGAGTCGGGCGGCTGCCCGCATGCCGGCGGGCAGGTCGCGGATGAGGCCGGCAAGGTCGAACGGGTTCTCATTTTCCACCTGCAGGTCTGGGGCGGCCTGTTCAGGATCGCTGCCGTCTCCATCCTCAAACCGGCCAGTTTCCCGATCCCGCTTGGTGGCGCGGAACCATTTGGCGCATTCCCGCAAGGTGATGGCGCGAAGCCAGGCCCCGAAACGGTTCCGGTCGCTCAATTGCCCCAGTTTCTGGTAGGCGGTGAGAAAGGCTTCCTGGGCGATCTCTTCTGCATCCGCCTTGTTCCGCACGCGGAGCATGGCCAGCTTGTAGACGCTCGGCTCATACTTCAGGATCAACTCGCCGAAGGACTCGCTGTTCCCCTTGAGAGTTTCCTCGATGAGTCCTTCTTCCTCGCTCATTTCCGCCAGGTCTCCTAACGATTCAATTGGCTCTGTGTGCATGCTGATTCCCGTAGTTAAAAGTAATCAGCCACCATCAGAAATCCTTACACTTTCTGATGGAAAAACATATTTTCGTCCCATTTCGCAGGAGGCCGACCCCCTCCTGGCCGGTGGATCTGGTCCAGTTTTGCAAATCCGCCTCTGCTGCCGGATCGTCCGCCACAACGCGGAGAACGTCGCCTATGCGCAGCGAGCTGAAGGTTTCGCTGGTTTTGAGGATCGGCAGCGGGCAGTACAGACCCCTCACGTCGAGGTCGATGATCTTACCCGTGCCGGGTGGCGGCTTGGCCGGACCGGCGGCGGAGGGGTGCTGGTGGCGTCTGGCGCGAACTCGCAGAAGGCGGCCCAGCTCTCTACCTATATACTCCACCTCTTCCCTTGAGTTATCTTTGCCGAAGGTGAAACGGAGCGCGGTAAGGGCTTTTTCCCTGGGTATGCCCATGGCGGTTAAAACGTGAGAAGGTTTAAGCGCATGGGAATTGCAGGCGGAGCCTGCGGAGGCGTGAATGCCGCTGGCGCTCAGAGTTTCCAGGCTCTCCTTGTTTCCTGTCGAGCCCAGGCAGATATTGACGTTGCCTGCAAGCCGTGCCCGGGGATGGCCGTTCAGGGTAACTCCCTTATCAAGCGCCAGGATGGTTTTGATAAAGAGATCCCTGAGGCCGCGGATATGCTCGGTGCGCGCGGCCGTTTCCGCCTGCGCCAGCTGGGCGGCTGCTCCCATGCCGACTATCGCCGGGAGGTTTTCGGTTCCGGCTCTCAAACCATGTTCCTGGGCGCCGCCGTCCAGGATGGGGAGCACCTTCAGCCCCTTCCGGATATAAAGCGCTCCTGCCCCGGGCGGGCCGTAAAATTTATGGGCTGAAAGGCTGAGCATATCAACCCCCAGACGATCGACATCGATGGGAATCGAGCCTGCCGTCTGCACGGCATCGGTATGAAGCGCTACCCCAGCCTCTCTGGTCAGGCGGCCAATTTCCTCGATCTCCTGCACGGTGCCGACTTCATTATTTGCATGCATAATGGAAATGAGGATAGTTTTCTTGCGCAGGTTCTTTTGCACATCAAGAGGATCGACACGGCCGGCGGAATCAACCGGAAGAACGGTGACCTCAAAGCCGAGCGCGCGCAGTCGCTTTGCCGAATGCAGAATCGCATGGTGCTCGATGGCGGAAACCATGATGTGCTTCCCTCGGTGACGGTTGGCCAAGGCAAACCCCTTCAGCGCCAGGTTGTCTGCCTCTGTTCCTCCGGAGGTGAAGATGATTTCCTCGGGTGCGGCATGGATCAAGCCGGCAACGTGGAACCTGGCTTTTTCCATTGCCTCCCTTGCATCCATGCCAGGCCGGTGGGAGCTGGAGGGGTTGCCGCAAGGGAGGGAATAGACCGCGCTCACCGCCTGCAAGACACGCGGATCAATGGGCGTGGTGGCTGCGTGATCGACATAGATACCTTTCATTGAGACCCCCGACTCGGGAGGGGAGCCTGGTGGCGGCAAAGGCTCTCCCCTGACAACTATTTAGAAGTACATGACGGCATCGGACTCCAAGACCATGCTGTTGAGCGTGGCCGCGCCTACCACCCGGGCGCCGTCTATCAATCCTTCTTTCAGATCGACGCCGAGCATCCGGGCGCTTTCTTCGCAGACGAAAAAGGAAACGCCTGCTTTGCCGGCCTGCTCAATGGCAGCTGCCAGTGAGCCGAAGGGGTTGGCCAGGCTGACTTTTTCAGCCTCCCCCTTTTGGACGATGGTGACCCCCTTGATGCCGAAGAATATCGAGGCTTCCATGCCCATGGCCACTGCGGTGGCGCCCAGGATGAAGGGGGCATAGGTTCTTTCCGGTGTGTCGACGCTGCTGGTTTGAACATAGAGTATTTTCCGCGGGTTCATTTTTTCGCTCCTTCGCTGGTTGAGTTTTCCTGTCAATTACAAAAAATAAAAAAGTTTTTTTGTCCCTCCTTGCAGAAAAAATCCCGTTTTGTTTCGGCCCTTTTCTCTAAAGATGCATACGAAGGGGTTTGCGTTACCTGTTCCCGGATTTGTTTCGCTTCTCAGCAGGATGGAGTGGACCGGAAAAGGATGAAGGAGGTGCAGCATGGCTGATCTGAAATATCAACCGGTCCCTCACGATCAACAGGCCTTTCTTGAAAAAGCCATGAAGAGCAAGGGGTTCGAGGAGGCATACGAAGAACGGGGGGAGGAATATGCCCTGGTTCGCGAGCTGCTGGCGGCGCGTGCAAGGTGAAAAAAAGGTCAGATTTATTCTTTCTGTAGAGGGGTTACAGGCTTCAGGGATGGAGAGGAGACGCCCGGGTGGGATTCCCGGGCGTTTTTTTGCGCCGACGCTGCGGCCGGAGGTTCAGCAGGCGGCCGGCAGCGTAGCCAGGAAGTGGGGCCAGGAGTTGCTTTCGCGCTGGAGCAGGTGGTGGTTGTAGCGGCGCAGCAGGGTGATCGATTCGCGCACCGCCTCGGGCGAGAAGTGGAGGCGGTCGAGCTTGTGCCCTGCCATGTGCTGGGCCGCGTGGAGAAGACGCGCCGTTTCCAGCGACACCGGCACCTGACCGTGTTCTGCCTCCCGATTGCAGGTCTTGCAGACAAGGCCGCTTCTGCTGGTGCTGAAATGGTAGGGCCTGCGGGCCGGGGTCAGGGTGCCGCACTGCAGGCAGCCGGCCAGATTCGGGCGATAGCCCAGGAGATCGAGCATCCGGATCTCGAAGAGGATCACGGTGGCAAAGGGCGGCTGTCCCTGTTCAAGGCTGGTGAGGGCCCAGCGGATGAGGGCGAAGAGACCGGGGTCGGCGTCGTGTTCCCGTGTCCACTGGAGCATCTGCTCGCAGAGCAGGGTGGCGGCGGTATACCGGCCATAGTCGTTGCGCAGGGTAGGGAAGGAGTGGAGGAGTTCCGCCTGGTCGATCCGCATGAGGGAGCTGGTGCGACTCTCCGCGTAGGAGAGGTCGAGGAGGGAGAAGAGTTCCAGCTTGTTGACGAACCGCTTCTTGCTCCGCTTGGCGCCCTTGGCGATGCCGGAGAGTTTGCCCAGGCTTGCGCTGTAGCAGGTGACGATCTTGTCGGCATCGCCGTGGTCCGTAACCTGGAGAACCACGGCGAGCGTCTGGCAAAGGGACATTCAGCGCTGGTCAGGCTGGGGCTGGATGGAGATCCGGGTGGTGTTGCCCGGTTTGCCCAGCGGCGGCAGCTTGGTGTTGTTCAGCACCAGGTCCACGCCGCCGGCATTGCCGATGAAGAGATGGATCTTGTTGCCGGCGTGCCAGGAGATCCGGTCTCCGGCCTTGAAGTACTGGGGTTTGGGCTTCTCGCCGTCCACCTGGATGCGGACCCAGGTGTCTTCGCGGAAGGTGGCCTCGAGGGCATAGGGCGGCCGCATGGGCTTGATGGCGGCGATCAGCTTCTCCGCGGTGCTCGGTTCCCTGGCCGGTTTTTCCGTCTCGGCGGTTGGGGCTGCCGCGACCTTGTCGGCCTTTTCCTTCTTGATCGGTCCTGGCGGGGCCAGCTCCTTGAGCGGCGGCTTGGTGGCGGCGGTCGGCGCCGGCGTGACCGGCACCGCCGTCTTCTGGGCGACTGCCGCCGGTGCCGGGGCGACCGGTTTCGCCGCAGCGGCCGGGGGAGGGACCGGCGCGGTTCTGGTTGGCGTCGGCGTGGCGGTTGTTGTGGCTTGGGGCGCGACCGCCACCGGCTTGGGCAGTGCCGCCTGGGGTGCTGTTGGCGCCTGCTTGGCCAGGGGCGTGGCAACCGTCGCCGGCGCGGCCGCCTGGGGGGCAGCCGGTACCGTTTTCGGCGGCGTTGCCTGGGCGGCAGGCGCCGGTGCGACCGGCCGCGGGGCGGTGGCCGCGGGAGGCGGCGTGGTCGGCATCGGGGGAGCCGGCGTGGTCATCCCCTGGCCCTGGGGTGCCGGGGAGAGCGCGGCAGCGGGTGGCTGGGCCGCGGGGGCGGTCGGCAGGCCCTCGGCCGGCAATTCTTGCTGGGTCAGCCCTTCGGCGGGCATCGTTTCCGGTGCTGGCGGCGGTTGCGGCGCGGGCAGCGGCGCGCTGGCCTGGGGCGGCGGGATCGGGGTTTCCGGCGGCGCCGTGATCTTGTAGCCAAGGTAGAGGATCAGCGAGACGAGAATCACCACCGCCGCGGTAAAGAGGTGGCGCTCGGCATGGAAGCTCGGCGGGTCCGCCATGGCCTCGCCGGCCAGCACCTCCTGGACGTTGACCTTCTCGTCGGGGATCGCCGTTTTTTCCCCCCGGTGCTGGAGGTAGAGGCGCAGCATCTCGTCCGGATTGAGTCCCAGATACTGGGCGTAGATCTTGATGAAGCCGCGGGTGAAGACCTCGGCCGGCAGTTCGGTGCGGGCATCCTCCTCCAGCGCCTTCAGGGTGGCGGTGTGGATTCTGGTCTCCTTGGCCGCGATCTCCAGGGCCACCCTTCTGTCCTGCCGGGCGCGACGGAGGATGCTGCCGAGGGTTTCGGTTGGTTCCGGGGCAGAACTGGCTTCCGTCGCTGGGTTGTCCGATTCGCTGGTCATGTGGTGGCTTGCGATTTTGGGTTAGGCGGCAAGGCTACAGCATGGTCTTGATGTATGCCTCGTCGCGCAGCTCCTTGACCCACTTCCCGTACTGGGCTTCCATGGTCTGTTGGTAGAGCAGGTCGCGAATCTCGTCATGCACGGCATCGAGCGGCTGCTGGGCCCGGATATCGCCCTGGTTGGAGAGCAGCCGGAAGAGCTGATAGCCTGTGGGCGTCTCCACCAGGGGGCTGAGCTGGCCGGGAGCCAGGGCGAGCACGTTCCGTTTCATTGCCGGCGAGAGTTCCTCCTTCTTGAAGACGCCGATGTCGCCGCCGTCGGCGGCCGAGGGCAGGTCGGACATCTTGCGGGCCACCGAACGGAAGTCCTCGCCGCCCAGCACGAGGCGCCGTGCCTCTTCCGCTTTGGCCAGGGCCTCGGCCTTGGCCGCCGGCGTCTCTTCCTTCCAGGAGAAGCCCATCTGCAGGATGTGGTAGGAGTCGGCAGCGAGTTTTTCCGTATAGTTCTTCTCGTAGTACTCCTTGATCTTCTCCTCGGTGATGACCACCTTGGAGCGGATCTCCTGGCCGACGAGTTTGGACTGCAGGATCTGGATCCGCAGCGAGTTGCGGTAGTTCTGTTCCGTGGAGCCCATCCGTTCGATGTCCTGCAGGAACTTCTCGCGGCTGATCCGGTTGCGGGCGAGGACGCGATCGACCGCCTCGTCGAGTTCCGCCTCGGAGACGGTGATGTTGAGTTTGGCCGCGCGCTGTTCGACAATGAGCTTGTCGATGAGGCTCGAGAGCATCTCCTGGCGGGCCTGGAGCAGGGCGGCAGTGACCTGTTCCGGCGGGGCCTGCTGGGTGATGCGCCTGAAAAGCGACGCGCCTTCCCGGCTGAGGTCGGAGAAGGTGATGACGTCGTCGTTGACTACGGCGACCACCCGGTCGACGATTTCGGCGGCAACGGTGGCAGGGGCGGCAAAGAAGTGCAGGAAGGAAAGAAGAGCGAGGGCGGAGAGATAACGCGTTTTGGGCATACGATTCTCGGGTGCGGGTGAATCGGCTCGCTTCTGGAAATTAGGGCTTTATACCATATTTGTAATTAGATAGCACCCTCTGTCAGTGCCTGCAAGATTTTTTTGGCCGCGGCACAGAGGGTTGCGGCGCTGTCGAGCCCATCCGCCGGCACCAGCAGCTTCTGGTCGGGGGTGAAGCGGAGGCGTTCCGGTTGGCTGGCCACCAGGGCGAGGATCCGTTCCGGCCGGACCGGGGTTTTGGCGTGGAAGGTGAAGACCAGCGCCTTGGGGCCCTGCTCGAATTTGGCGATCTTCAGTTGCCGCAGGGAACGTTTGAGGTCGAGAATTGCCAGCAGATTCCTGGTCTCTTCGGGGATGGGGCCGTAACGGTCCTCCAGTTCCGCGGTGAGATCAAGGAGCGCCTCCTCGCTCTCCGCGCTGGTGAGCTTCCGGTAGGCGATGTAGCGCTGGTCGGTGTCGCCGATGTACGAGGCAGGGATGTAGGCGGAGAGGCGCAGAGTGATCTCCGGTTCCACCTCCTCCTCGGCCGCCACCTCTTCCCCCAGCTGGGCGCGCCGCTTGAGGTCGAGCACGGTCTTCTGCAACAGATCGAGGTAGAGGTCGTAGCCCACCGCCGCGATGGTGCCGCTCTGGGATTCGCCGAGGATGTTGCCGCCGCCCCGGATCTGCAGGTCGCTCATGGCGAGCTTGAAGCCGCCGCCCAGGTCGTTGTAGTCCATCAGGGCCCGCAGCCGCTGCTGGGCGTCCTTGGAGAGGCCATCGAGCGACGGGACCAAGAGATAGGCATAGGCCTGTTCGCTCGACCGCCCCACCCGGCCGCGGAGCTGGTAGATCTCGGCGAGTCCCAGCCGGTCGGCCCGGGTGATGATGATGGTGTTGGCATTGGGGATGTCGAGGCCCGACTCGATGATGGTGGTGCAGACCAGGACATTCACCTCCTGGCGCACGAAGCGGATCATGATCTCCTCGAGCGGCTTGCTCGCCATCTGGCCGTGGGCCACCGCCACCTTGGCCTCCGGCACCAGCTGGTTCACCTTGCGGGCGATGTCGTGGATGGAGTGGACCCGGTTGTGGACCAGGAAGACCTGGCCGCCGCGGGCCAACTCGCGGGTGACCGCCTCCTTGATTACCAGGTCGTCGTGGCGGGCGATGAAGGTTTTCACCGTGCGGCGGTGGGCGGGAGGCGAGCTGATTACCGAGAGATCGCGCACGCCGAGCAAGGAAAGCTGGAGGGTGCGCGGGATCGGGGTGGCGGTGAGGGTGAGGACGTCCACCTGGGTACGGAGCTTCTTGAGCTTCTCCTTGTGGACCACGCCGAAGCGATGTTCCTCGTCGATGATGAGGAGCCCCAGCTTTTGGAAGACCACGTCCTTGGAAAGGAGGCGGTGGGTGCCGATGATGATGTCTACCTGGCCGGCGGCGATGGCGCTGACGATCTTTTTCTGCTCGGCCTGGCTGCGGAAGCGGTTGAGGCTTTCGACGCGCACGGGAAAGCCCTGGAGCCGCTCGCGGAAGGTGGCGGTGTGCTGTTCGGCGAGAACGGTGGTCGGCACCAGCACCGCCACCTGGCGGTTGTCCTCAATGGCCTTGAAGGCGGCGCGCACCGCCACCTCGGTCTTGCCGTAGCCCACGTCGCCGCAGACCAGCCGGTCCATGGGGCGCTCGCTGGTCAGGTCGTCGAGCACCTCGTTGATCGCCTTGAGCTGGCCCGGTGTCTCGTCGAAAGGGAAGGACTCCTCCAGTTCGTGGAAGAGTTCGTCGGGCTGGGAAAAGGCATACCCCTTGGCCAGCTGCCGGCGGGCATAGAGATTGAGCAGATCCTGCGCCACCTCCCAGACCGCCTTTTTCACCTTCTGCCGGGTCGTCTGCCACGCCTTGCCGCCCAGTTTGTCGAGGCTCGGCTCGCGGTCGTTGATCCCCTTGTATTTGCTCACCGCGGCGAGCTGGTCCACCGGCACGTAGAGTTTGTCCCCCTCCTTGTATTCGATGAGCAGGAAGTCGTTGGGGATATTGTTCAGCTCCAGGGTGCTGAGTCCGCGGTAGATGCCGATGCCGTGGTCGCGGTGGACGATGAAATCGCCCAGGTTCAGTTCGTCGAAGCGGACCACCGCCTCGCCGGCCGGATGGCGGGTCTGCTTTTTGGCGCCCAGCCGCTGTTCGCCGAAGAGTTCGCTCTCCGACAGCCAGTGGATCTTTTCCTCGGCCAGGTCGAAGCCGCTGGTGAGCGGATGGTCCAGAAGCACCACCCCGGCGGCAGGTTTTTGCCCGTGGCGGAAAGGCGCGGAGGCAATAGTGGTGGCGAGGCCATACTGGCCGAGGAGTTCCGCCATCTGTTCGGCGTGGCGGGCGGTGCGGCAGGAGAAAAAGACCTGATCGCCCTGGTCGAGCCAGCCTGCGATTTCCCTGGCCAGGGGGGGGAGCAGACCCTGCTGGCGGCGGTGCAGTTCCAGTTGCTGCTTGAGGAGCAGATGGTTGCCGGTCCGGATCGTGACGGTATTGGGCGTCTCCTCGTCGGCGGCCAGGGCGTGGCAACGGATGAGGCGGCGCCGGGCCACGGCGTCGAGGAGGTCGCTGGTGGCCAGGAAGAGATGGTCGGGGGGCAGGGCCGGTTTGCGGCCGGCCATGGCCTCGTGGTAATTGGCGTGGATGCGCTCCCAGACCAGTTCCAGGGATTGCCGGATGGCGATGGGGTTGAGGAGAAAGATCAGGGCCTCGGCCGGCAGGAAATCGAGCGGCAGGGCCGGCGCGTCGTAGAAAAGCGGCAGGAGGAATTCGCTGCCGGGAAAATCGCGGCCCAGGACGAGCTTTTCCCGGATGACGGCGGCCTCCTCCTCATCCCAGCCATATGCCGCCGTGGCCGCGTCGAACCGGTCGAGCAGCGCCTCGTGCCGGTCGCCGCCGGTGGCGGGGAAGAGGATGTCCGAGGCCGGCAGGATCACCGCCTCGGCGAGTTCTCCCATCGAACGCTGGGTGATGGGGTCGAAGAGGCGCAGCGATTCGAGCAGGTCGCCCAGGAAATCGAGGCGGAGCGGGTGGTCGAAGCCGGGCGGGAAGATGTCCATGATGCCGCCCCTGATACTCATCTCGCCGACGTTCTGCACCAGGGCCACGGCCTCGTAGCCGGCAACGAGAAGGCTTGCCCGCAGCCCCTCCTGATCGATCTCCTCGCCGCGGATGACGAGTTCCGCCAGGGAGTTGAGCAGGTTCCTGGGGATGGTCCGGCGGATCATCGCCTCGGCCGAGGCCACGAAGCAGAAGGGGGTGGTGGCGGTGAGCGCCTGGTTCAAGGCGGCCAGGCGGGCGGCAATGGTGGCCGGGTCGGGCGAGAGCGGCGCGTAGGGCGGAATCTCGTAGCCGGGGTAGTGGGCCACCGGCAAGGAGGAAAAGAGGGCGAGATCCTGTTCCAGGGCCTGGGCCTCGCGTTCGCTGGCGCAGAGGCAGACAACGGGGCGGGTGAGGGTTGCCGCGGCCCTGGCGATCTGAAAGGTCGCGGCGCTGCCGCTGGCGCCAATCAGTTCCAGCGGGAACGTCCGCCGGTCGAGCACATCGATAAGGGAGGGCATGGCGCGCGAGGGTCAGCAGGCTGCGGCAAACGTTGTTTTTCGGTAGCCTGCGGGCGCCCCATGGCAGGGGTGTCCGTTTCCGCGGGCTGCGAAGCCGCGGAAATTACGAGAACTCGCGGAATCCACTGCTGCGGGTTCGTCGTGGCCAAAGGTCAGGGACGATCTTGGCAACATCCTGCTAGAAGCCGCCGCCGATGCTGAAGTCCCAGACCCCCTGATCTTCGCCCGGCGCCGGGTCGATGTTGTAGCCCCATTCGAGGCGCAGCGGTCCCATGGGCGAGAGCCAGCGGAAACCAAGGCCCACCGCCTTCTTGAGATCGCCCACATCCCACGTCTCGGAGTCGGTGTAGACGTTGCCGGCATCGAAGAAGGCAACGCCCTTGAGGCCGATCTCCTGGGCGATGGAGAAGATCCATTCGGCGTTCATGTACCACATCTTCTCGCCGCCGATCCGTTCGAGGCGGCCGTCGGAGGTGATCTGGGTGGGGCTGATCTTGCTGCTCTCGAAGCCGCGCACGGTATTGAGGCCGCCCAGGTAGAACTTCTCGTAGACCGGCAGTTTGCCCTCTTCGTTCTCCACCACGTAGCCGGCCGCGCCCTTGAGGTGCAGAACCGTGTCGTTGAACCACGGCCGGTTGATCTCCTTGAGGTAGGGCACCTCGGTCCAGGGGAAGTACCAGCTGGTGGAGCCTTCCCACTTGGTGAAGGCGCTGTCGCCGCCGAGCACACCGCCGGCCTGCTTGAGGGTGAGGTTGTGGAGGGCACCCTTGGTCGTGTCCTGAATCCGGTTGCGGGTGTCGTTGGCCACCCCGAGCCGCACGTAGCTGGTGGTGTTGATGTTGGCCGAATCCTTGATGACCTGGCTTGCGGTCGACAGGATGTCGGAGAGCTGGGTGTCGTCGTAGCCGTAGCCCCAGAAGAGGTGCCATTTCTCCCAGACGGGATAGCCGAAGCGAAGCGCCCCGCCGGTGGAGTCCTTGGTGTAGTCGTCGTATTCCCGGCGCCAGTTGTAGGCGTCGAAGCCGAAGAGGAGTTTCGAGTCGTCGAGGTGCGGCTCGGTGAAGCTCAGGTTGAAGCGGGTGGAGGCGGAACTCACGTTGGCGGCCAACGAGACGCGCTGACCTTTGCCCATGAAGTTGTCCTGGCTCACCTCGCCCATGAAGGAGAGGTGATCGACCGAGCTGTAGCCGGCGCCGACGCTGAAGGTGCCGGTGGGCTTTTCCTTGACGTCCACGACGATGTCCATCAGATCGTCCTGCACCGTGGGCTCGGGGTTGATGTTCACCTCTTCGAAGTAGTTGAGGCGCTGGAGTTTTTCGGTGCTCTTGCGCATGGCGGTGGCGTCGAAGATGGCGCCTTCCTTGAGCTGGATCTCGCGGCGGATGACCTTGTCGCGGGTCCGGGAGTTGCCCTTGATGACGATGCGGTTCACATGGACCAGGGTGCCCTTCTTCACGTCGATCACCACGTCCATCCGCTTGAGGTCGGGGTTCTTCTGCAGGCGCGGGTTCACCTCGGCAAAGGCGTAGCCCTTCTCGGCGTAGCGGTCGGTGATGCGCATCACGTCCTCGCGCAGGATCTGCCGGCTGAAGAACTTCTCCTGGCTCAGTTTCACCTCGCCCAAAAGATCGTTCTTGTCGCCCACCAGGTCGCCGGCCAGGTCGATGGTGCCGACGCGGTAGCGTTCGCCCTCGGCGATGTTGAAGGTGATGAAGAGCCATTCCCCTTCGCGGTTCACCTCGGGCTCGCCCACCTGGGCCTCGATGTAGCCGTGGTTGTGGTAGAAGGCGCCGATCCGCGAACGGTCCTGGTCGAGGATGTCGCGCTTCAGGCGTCCCGACTCGGTGATCCAGGAAAGCAGCCCCTTCTCCGAGGTGGCCATCACCTTCTTGATCTCCTTTTCGTTGAAGGCGGTGTTGCCGACGATGCGGATTTCCTTGATGTAGACCTTGACGCCCTCGGAGATGGCGAACTGGACGTTGACCCGTTCCGGCTTGGGATAGTCGAGCTTGGCGGTGACCTCGGTGTTGTAGAAGCCCTTTTCCTTGTAGAGCTTCTTGATGTTCTCCACCGAGTTCTGCACCTCCTTGGTGCTCAGGATGGTATTGGGATGGACCGAGAGGATGTCCTTGATCTCCTTGTCTTCCATCTCCTTGTTGCCCACGAGGTTCACCTGGCCGATCACCGCCTTTTCGGTGATCACGAAGGTGACTTCCTTGCCCTGTTCCGTGTCGGCGACCTCAAGCTGGACATCCTCGAAGTAGCCCATCTTGAAGATGTTCTTGAGGTCGTCGCGGAGCTGCCCGGCGGCATACGGGTCGCCGGCCTGGCTCTTGATCTGCCGCATGATGGCGCCGGAGTCGGTCTTCTGGTTGCCGCGGAGTTCGATCCTGGCAATGAGCAGTTCGCGGTCGGTATAGGCGAGTACCTCCTTCGCCACCCGTTCGAAGGCGGTGGCGAGGGCAGCGGCGTTGTCGGCCTTCTGGTAGAAGTAGCGCGGCGGCTCCTGGCCGAGCAGGTCGAGAACCACCAGGTCGATGCTCACCGCCTCGCCGAGCTGGGTCAGGCTGCCGGCCGCCACGTAGTTGGCACTCTTGGCGCCGGCCAGATTCATGACCGCGTCCGGGGCCGGCGGCCATTCTTTCTGGTAGTTGAGGTGTTTTGTCACCTCGCCGCGGGCGAGCAGCGGGATGCCCCGGGCGGAGAGCACGCTCTGCAGGGTCTGATCCGCCTGGGTGGTCAGCGCTTCCGGGGCGGTGGCGCTGTTGATCTTGAAGGGCAGGAAAATGGTGGAGGCGGCGGGGGCGGCGGCCCGGGCAAGGGCGGGGAGCGCCAGGAGGCCGGAGAGCCCGAGCAGGCAGGCGAGCAGGAGGAAAAGGCCATGGGGATGCCGAAGGGCGCGGCGGCCGTCACCGGAGGGGAGTGGCAGTTTCATGGTCACCTGGAGTTGTTCGATCATCTCGGGCATCTTCGCCGGGTTCGCACCGTCCGTTCCGGTGGTTTTTGCCTCGTTGCCGGCAGGGCCTGCTGACATTGACACCATTCTTTACCATGGGGGCGGGCGAAAGAGAAGCCGAAATTCGCCTCTGGCAGGATGTTGAAAAAGGTCATGGATGACTTGTGCAACATCCTGCTAGGAGATGCCCTCGTGGAGTTGGCCGTCGGCCAGGGTCAGGCAGCGGTCCATCCGGCGCGCCAGGGCGTGGTTGTGGGTAACCATGATGGTGGTAAGCCCCATGGCGTGGTTCAGCTCCTGGAGCAGGGCAAAGACCGTCTCGCCGGTCTTGGGGTCGAGGTTGCCGGTGGGTTCGTCGGCGAGGAGCAGGGCCGGTTTGCGGATCAGGGCCCGGGCGATGGCCACCCGCTGCTGCTCGCCGCCGGAGAGTTCGCCCACCTTGTGCATGGTCCGGTTGCCAAGTCCCACCCGGCCCAGGAGATCGAGGGCGCCGGCGGTCAGTTCCGCCTTCGGGAGGCCGGCGATCATCCCCGGCAGCATCACGTTCTCCATGGCGGTGAACTCGGGCAGCAGGTGATGGAACTGGAAGACGAAGCCGATGCTTTTGTTGCGGAAGGCGGAGAGGTGCTGGTCGTCGAGGCTGAAGATATCGGCGCCCTGGTGGAGCAGGGTGCCGCCGGTGGGGCGGTCCAGGGTGCCCAGGATGTGCAGCAGTGTGGTCTTGCCGGTGCCCGAGGTGCCGACGATGGCGGCCATCTCCCCTTTGCGGAGGGAAAGATCGATCCCGCGCAGCACCGTGAGCCGTTGCGGCGAGACGAATTCCTTGGTGAGTCCCCGGGCGACGAAGAGCAGGGTGTCGTTACTCATATTACTCATAGCGCAGGGCCACCGCCGGATCGATTCTGGCCGCCTGATACGAGGGGTAGAGGGTGGCCAGGAAGGTGATGAGCACCGCGGCGCAGGCGATCAGCCCCACGTCGAGGGGCAGCACCTTCACCGGCAGGGTGGAGACGGGATAGACCTCGGGCAGCTTGATGAACTGATAGCGGCTCAGGATCTCGCAGAGGGTGAGCCCACCCGCGATACCGAGCACGGTGCCGGAAAGGCCGATCACCAGTCCCTCGTACATGAAGATGCGCATGATGCTGCCCGAGGTGGCGCCCATGGACTTCAGGATGGCGATGTCCTTGGTCTTTTCCATCACCACCATGATGAGGGTGCTGACGATGTTGAAGGCCGCCACCAGCACCACCAGGGTCATGATTACCGAGAGCGCGGTCTTTTCGAGCTTGAGGGCCGAGAAGATGTTGCGGTTCATCCGCATCCAGTCCTTGGCCAGATAGCCGGGCCCCAGGGCCTGTTCGATCCGGCCGGCGATCTCGGCCGCCTGGTCGATGTCCGCCACCTTGACCTCAAGGCCGTGGACCGTGTCGCCGAGGTCGAAGAACCCCTGCGCCGTGGCGAGGTTCACGTAGGCAAGGGAGGAGTCGTATTCGTACATGCCGGTGTCGAAGATGCCGGTCACCCGGCACGCCTTGATCTTGGGCAGCACCCCCATGGGGGTCAGCGGACCGGCGGCGGAGATGAGCTTCACCCGGTCGCCCACCGTCACCTGGAGCTGGTTGGCCAGCTCCTTGCCGAGGATGATGCCGGGGATCCCCTGGTCGCCGACCGGGGAGAGGGAGACGACGGAGCCCGCCACCATGTGGCGGTCGATGTCGAGCACCTTGCCGGCACTGGCCGGATCGAGGCCGCGCAGCACGGCGCCTGTACCGCCGGCCCCGCCGGTCAGCATGGTCTGGGAGTAGATGTAGGGGGTCACCCCGACCACGCCGGGGATTCTGCCGATGGTTGCGGCGACCCTCTGGTGGTCGGCGAGCGAGCCGCCCAGATCCTGCACCACCACGTGGGAGTTGATGCCGAGGATCTTGTCGCGGAACTCCGAGGTGAAGCCGGTCATCACCGCCAGGACCACGATGAGGGCCATCACCCCGACCATGACGCCCGCCACCGAGATGAGGGAAATGAGCGAGATGAAGCTCTGTTTCCGCTTGGCCTTCAGGTACCGGAGGCAGACGAACCACTCGAAGCGCATGGGCGGCTCCTATTTCCTCTCCGGCCTCAGATGCGGGAAGAGGATGACGTCGCGGATCGAGGGCGAATCGGTGAGCAGCATGGCGAGCCGGTCGATGCCGATGCCCTGGCCCGCGGCCGGCGGCATGCCGTATTCCAGGGCGCGGAGGAAGTCCTCGTCCACCTCCGGGAAGATCTCCTCGTCGCTGCCCCGTTCGGCGATCTGCTTCACGAGGCGCTGGCGCTGGTCGATGGGGTCGTTCAGTTCGCTGAAGGCGTTGGCCATCTCCCGGCCGGTGATGAAGAGTTCGAAGCGGTCGGTGACCTCGGGATTCTGCTCGTTGCGTCGGGCCAGCGGCGAGACCTCGGTGGGATAGGCGGTGATGAAGGTGGGATTCACGAGTTTTTCTTCCACCAGCAACTCAAAGAGTTCGGTTTTGACCTTGCCGTGGCCTGCCTGGGGCTGGAGCTGGATGCCCTTCGACAGCGCGAACTCGCGGCATTTCGCCTCGTCGGCAAGGAGGGCCGGGTCGAGTTTCGCCACCCTGACCAGGGCCTCGTCGAGGGTGTAGCGCTGCCAGGGCGGCGAGAGGTCCACCTCCTGGCCCTGGTAGGTGACGACCATGGCGCCGCAGACCTCGGCGGCGATCCAGGAGAGCATCTCCTCGGTGAGATCCATGAGATCCTCGTAGGTGGCGTAGGCCTGGTAGAACTCCAGCATGGTGAATTCCGGGTTGTGGCGGGTGGAAAGGCCCTCGTTCCGGAAGTTGCGGTTGATCTCGAAGACCCGCTCGAAGCCGCCGACCAGGAGCCGCTTGAGGTAGAGTTCCGGCGCGATGCGGAGATAAAGGTCCATGCCCAAGGCATTGTGGTGGGTCTTGAAGGGGCGGGCCGTGGCGCCGCCGGCAATCGGCTGCATCATCGGGGTCTCCACCTCGAGGAAGCCGCGGTTGGTGAGGAACTCCCGCACCAGCCGGATGATCTCCACCCGCTTCCTGAAGGTGTCGCGCACCTCGGGGTTGACCATGAGATCGACGTAACGCTGGCGGTAGCGGGTCTCCACGTCGGTGAGGCCGTGGAATTTCTCCGGCAGCGGCCTCAGGGACTTGGTCAGCGTCTTGAGGCCGCTTGCCTGGAGGGTAGGTTCGCTGGTCTTGGTACGGAAGAGGGTGCCGGAGAAGCCCACGATGTCGCCGATGTCGAGCTTCTTGAAGACGGCGTAGGTTGTTTCGCCCACCTCGTCGCGCTTCACGTAGACCTGAATCCGCCCCGTTTCGTCCTGCACCTGCACGAAAGCGGCCTTGCCGAAGCTGCGGAAGGCCATGATGCGGCCGGCGATGCTCTTCACCCCGTCGGCCAGGGGGGCGTCCCCGGCAGGGTCGTCCTGGGGTAGAAGGTCGCGGATGCGGTGCATCGGCTTGAAGTCGTTGGCGTAAAGGGTGACGCCCTGGGTGCCGAGTTCCTGCGCCTTGTCGCGGCGCTGTTTCAGGATCAGGTTGAGATCTTCCATGCTCATGCTCTTGCTTCTCGGGATGGGTTGGTGGCGCCTTGCTCAGGCGGCCGGGTATCTGCCGCGCAGGGTGGCGGAGACGTCGCGGGTCAGTTCCAGCACCTTGGTGGCATAGGGCAGTGGCAGGGAGCCGGTGCCGCAGCTCGGGGTGATGAGGGTCTGCCGCAGGAGGCTTGCCTTGTCCCGGTTGGTGTCGACAAGTTGGCTTGCCTGCTCTTCCCAGCGCGCCGTGAGCGAATCGGCGGACTCCCGGTCGATCTGCTCCTTTTCCGAGGTGGGCACGATGCCCCAGGCGAGGATGCCGCCCCGGTCGAGGAAGGCGTAGAGCTGTTCCTTGCAGACGATGAGCCGCTCGAAGAAGCTGTAGGCATCGAAGCTCAGGATATCGAGCGGCAGCGAGAGGAGGAACTCCCAGTCGGTGTTGGCGCAGACGTGGATGCCGGCCAATCCCCCGGCCTGGTGGATCGCCTCGATCACCTCGCTGAGATCCTGGCCGATCTCCTCGAGATTCATGGTGATGAAGGAGGAGGAGCCTAATCCGGCCAGGGCCGGCTCGTCGATGAAGACGATGGTCGGCTTGCCGAGTTGTCCGAGCATTCGGGCCTGCCAGGCCGCCTTGAGGGCGAGTCCCTTGACCGCCACCTCGTGGATGGCGGGCTCGTAGTAGCCGAGCCGCTTGTTTTCGTCCATCAGTCCGGTGAGCAGGGTAAAGGGGCCGGTGATCTGCCCCTTGAGGGCGACGATGCCGTCGCGCCCTTTGGCCAGATCGCAGAGTTCGTAAAGACCGCGGCCACGCTCCCGGCTCACCGCAAAGGAGGAGGCGGCCAATGCCTCCGGCGATTCCATGGCCGCGAGATACCGTTCGAAAAAGGCGAGTTGTTCCGCGGGGAACTGCTCGGTATGGACGTTGAAGTAGGTGCGGTCACCTTCTTCCACCACGCCGGGAAAGCCCTCGACGAACTGGTTGAGCATCCCTTCCTTGGGGTTCATGGGCAGCTGGGGCCAGAGCGGTACCGCCGGGGTGTGGTCGAAGATGATTCCGAGGGCCTCGCCATGGTCGGCGACCGGCAGGCTGCCGATCAGGGTGGCGAGTCCGTTGGCGATGAAGGGGCGGGGCGTGGTCATGCGTCTGCCTGCGGTGGCTGAGGGTGGCTGCAACGGTAACGATTGTCGGCCTTCTTGCTATCAATAATAGGCTGAAAAGTCAATGCATTTCGCCGGGGAGAGCGGGCTGGCGACCGCCCCGTGGGCGCATGGCCGGGGGCGCGGGCATGGCGGGTTTCGTGGCGCTGTTCGGCTGAGGCCGCAACAAGGCGCCGCAGGTGGCCCGATCCGGGGCGCGTTGTTGCCGGGCGGTGTTGTGTAACATGGCGATTTTACGTTCTCGTCTCTGGGGGGGGAGGTGCCTGGCGCGTCCATCTTAACTTGACGGGTTCCGTAAAGTTGATTATTTTTGTTCGGTTGAGCGAGAGTGGCGAAACTGGCAGACGCACCAGACTTAGGATCTGGCGGGCAACCATGGGGGTTCGACTCCCCCCTCTCGCACCAGGCGTCTGCCCCTGCCGGGCAGGACGATGACCCTAAGGTTGATGGGCGGGTGAGAGCCCCTTACGCGTTCGAGTGCGATCACAAGAGTGCAGGCCACAGGCTTTCCTCTCTTTTTCCTGCCATCAGTGCAGAATAACCGGAACACATAAAGGAAGGGCATACCATGCAGGTGAGTGTTGAAGATGTCAGTGCGTTGACCAAGCGGATGAACATCGTTCTGTCCCAGGATTACGTTGCCAAGGCGATCGAGGCGGCCTACGACAGGTTGAAGGGCGAGGTCAATCTCAAGGGATTCCGCAAGGGCAAGGTGCCGCGCCAGGTGCTGGAAAAGAACTACGGCCCCAAGGTGGA